>JBKJLT010000023.1:0-6326 GCA_046596765.1 Ferruginibacter sp.
ATTTGGCAGGGTAATATTGCGTACCAGCAATTGCTCCAGCATCAGCCCACGGGCTTTAAAATCTGCTTCAATGGTTTTATAAATGCGATTTTGAAATTCTTCTCTTTTATTACCAAATAAATCAACTGCCTGGTAATACACCGCATTATCCCGGATTTTTGTACGGGTGATGGGGCGTACAATCTTATCCCGGTAATCATCACCTGTTTCTCTTAGCAAACGGGGGGCATCAGCACCTACCACACGATATAAAACCGTAAGGTCAATGGTCACTTCAAGCCCATCGCTGGTTAAAACCCTGATGGCATCATCGCCAACCTGATTCCCTTCATCATGCACACCACTCATGGTATAGTTCTGTGTTTTTACATCCAGCTTCTTTATATCCAGCAACGGATTTATAAAATGCAGGCCACTGCCCATCACATCGTTTTGAATACTGCCGAACAAAACCTTTACACCCACCTGGCCCGCATCAATCTGTTTTACACAGGCATTAAAAATGCCCAGTAAAATAAAAATTAAACCCACAATACGGCCAATGGGTTTAAATTTTGCCAGCGCAGGATTATTTTTTAAAACTACAGTACTTACAATTAGCAGTATAACTCCGAGGATTATTAAAAACATAGTATTTGGGTTTAGATGTGAATGGACATAAAAATACCTAATAAAAACGGGATTAAATTTAATCTGTAATTCTGGATTTATGAAGGAGTGCTTCTGCTGTTAATTAACCAGCATTGTAGGCATTACGGATTACTTCATGTGCATTTTCTATAGAAATCATTCCACTCTTGCGGCTTTTTTCGATCATTGGAGATAAATGTGTTGGGCTGAGAGGTTTGCCCGGAAGAAATAAATTATCCTCAGCATCATCTACCAAAGTAAGTTGTAATTGATTCTGTTTTGCAAAAGCTAAAAGTTTTGCAACATCATCTTTACTGGTATCGGTTAACTGAAATAGCATAAGTAAATTTACAATTTTTTTAAATAGCTATAGTTAACAGAATAAAAAAACCGAAGAAAGCCCTTCGGTTAATATCTGCGAAATCAATAAATCTTTATAATCTGCGATTAATTATTCAGCATCAACGGCATCACCAGCATCAGCAGTTCTTCTCCTTCGCCTTGCTCGGTTGGTTTTATAATACCAGCTTTTGTAGGCGTACTCAGTTCCATATTAATATCGCCGGTATCGGCACCGCCCAGCATTTCAATTAAAAATTTTGCATTAAAAGCAATTTGTAAATCTTCACCATCGTACTGACATGCCATGCGTTCATTTCCTTCAAAACTAAAATCAACATCTTGTGCAGCCAATTGTAATTCGCTGCCACTGATGGTTAATGCAACCTGGTTGGTGCTTTTGTTACTGAACACGCTAACACGGCGCAACGCATTTTGAAAATCGTGCTTGTTAACCGTCATTTTATAAGGATTATCAACCGGTATTACCACTTTGTAATCGGGGAAACGGGCATCAATCAGCCGGCAAACCAGTTCGGTTGTGCCATGCTTTACAAATAAATGATTGCTGTTGTAAGAGATGTTCAATTCGTCTTCATTATCGGGCAAAGCGCTCTTTAATAAGTTCAAAGGTTTTTTTGGAACGATGAACGAGTCTTTGCTTGGGCAGCTTACATCGGTACGTGTGTAACGCACCAGGCGGTGAGCATCGGTGGCAACAAAAGTTATTGATTTTTTATCCAGTTCAAAAAACACGCCGGTCATGGCCGGGCGCAGGTCATCGTTACTTACAGCAAATAAAGCTTTGTTGATGGCAGTAACCAGGCCTGTTGATGACATAGTAAAAGCATTGGCATCATCAGCAGCCGGTTCTTTAGGAAAGTTATCCGGGGTTTCGCCCATTACTTTGTACTTACCATTATCGCTGGTAATTTCCACCGCAAAATTCTTATCTATATTAAAAGTAAGCGGTTGCTCTGCAATATTTTTTAACGAGTCCAGCAATATTTTTGCAGGAATACACACTTTACCGCTTTCTTTTGCTTCAACATCCAGATGAACTTTCATCACGGTTTCCAGGTCGGTAGCAACAACGGTCAGTTTGTTTTTTTCAATTTCAAACAAAAAATCTTCCAGTATGGGTAGCACAGTATTGGCATTTATAACACCGCTGATCTGTTGCAGTTGCTTAAGCAGAGCCGATGAGGAAACGATAAACTTCATAATTATATCTTTAGTTGGCAAATATATAAAATTAACGGGGCTAAAAATACAGTGTATTTGGCAAGATTTAAGGTTTTAATTTTTGATCCAGCTATATAGGGAAAAGCGATTTTGCCCTAAACTTGATTTTACAATATTTACAGCATGCGAAAAACTATGCCGCACTTATACAATTAAAGAAGCCTCTTATACAGCAAAGAAAAATTATTGCTCCGGTTTTTTTATATTTATGGTAGATGCCGAAACTTATTCATCATATATATATTGCCAGCTGCCTGATGATGATTGCCGGCCCCTCCTTTTCGCAATCAACCCAAACCATATTTTATACAACCAAAGATGGGCTTCCTTCCAATTCCATTTACAGAGCTGTTTTAGATAATCATGGTTTTTTGTGGATAGCAACAGATAACGGGCTGGCCAAGTTTGATGGAAAAAACTTTAAAGTTTACACAACTGCCCAGGGCTTGCCCGATAATGAGATAACCGACATTTTTATTGACAGCAGCAACCGTATTTGGGTAACGCCTTTCCGGCGAACAACTGCTTATTATAACCCGGTTAAAGACCGGTTTGAAAATGAAGATACCGACCCTGAATTGAAAAAAATTGAGCTGGCCAATACAAACCGCGGCAGCGTGTTGCAATATGGAGGCATTGCTTTTTGTAATAACCAGCGAGATTTTTTTATTTATAAGAATGGGAAAGTAACGGTATATAAAGGGCTAATAGATATTAAAAAGTCTTCAACCCCCGAAAAGATTGTTGAGTTCAGTCCGCAGAAATACCTGATCATAAGCCCCGATTCAATAAGGATATTTATTAAAGCCAAATTCGTAAAATCATTTGCCCTGGAGACTGACTTTTTTTACAGTGAATATTTTAACCATGCGCTGTATATCAGCTCGGGCAATAAAATAAAAAAATACCAGGTTGATGAAAACGGCAATATCAGTTTGCTGTTGCAAAAAATACTTCCCTTCAACATCCGTTTTTTTTGCAGGCCGGGCAAAGACTTTGCTGTAACCACCTTAAACCGAACCACCTATCCATTAGACGCTGCAACACTTGAATTGAAAGACCCGTTGTTATATAATATTGCAGTTAGAAATGTGTTGGAAGATAAGAATGGCAGTGCCTGGATATCCAGCATTGACAGGGGTTTAATAAAGATTCAGCAAAAAAGAATATCATCTTTTACAATAACTGATAAAGCACTTAGTGATGAGATAACACAAAACTTCAATTCGCTCATCATACACAATAAAAAAATATTTGCAGGCAATAATTACGGCGAACTAATTATTTACGACCGGGTGTATGATATAAAGAAACGGAGCCTTAGCCCCGAAAAAAATATGGATGGGGTAATCAGAAAAATTATTGAACTGAAGGACAAAATTTTTGTGGTAGGCCAAACCGGTTCTTTTTTGCTGGATAAAAAAACGCTTGTTATTGTAAAACGTTTTGAGGGAGAAGCGAATGTATCAACCAAGGCGGCTTTTTTGCTGAATGATTCTGTTTTGTTATTGGGGTCTCATGCATATGCAACAAAATTTAATGTTGTTACCAATAAAGCAATCAGCAGCATTCTTAAAAGAATTACGGTACTTGGTGCTGCCGGTTCCGGGAAAATTTACATAGGCTCAAACGATGGTCTGTACCGTTGGGATAAAGATTCTCTTTTTTATTTTGGTAAAACCTATCCGGTGCTAAGCTACAGGGTAACAGCCATTTTAGGGACTATTGATAATCTTTTGTGGGTAGGCCTTGGGTCCGATTCGTTACTTGTTTTAAAAAATGATGTTGTCATTAAATCCATTGCCCTGGGCGATGTTATTCCGGGTAATGTATGTAAATCTTTATACAGCAACACCCCAGGAGTAATATGGCTTGGCACCAATAAAGGATTAAATAAAATTCAATACAAGTTAGTCAACAACCAGCTTTCTTTTTATAACACATCTTTTGGTTTGGCAGATGGGTTGATAGGCGAACAGGTAAATGATATCACCATTAGTAACGATACTGTTTTTGTTGCTACAAATGGCGGTATTAGTTTTTTGCCGGCGGCTTTACATTTGCCTGTAGCAGATATAACCACATTTATTACAGGTGTTTCTATAAACGGTGTTGATACGCTCGTAATGAAAAGCTATACACTTCCCTATGATAAAAACGATATCAGTATTCGTTTCTCCGGCGCAGACCTTACCGGTTATTATCCTTTGTTTGAGTACCGGCTTAATGAAGGAGCCTGGCAAAAAACAGATAAAAATAATATTGAACTGCGGCTTGCCGCGGGCAGGTACAATATTGAGATAAGGGGCATGAAGAGAGACGGCTCGGCATCATCACAATCAGAAACCATTACCATCTATATTAAAACACCGTTTTGGCAAAGCGGTGTATTCTGGACAGTTGCGGTAATCTCGTTCTTCATCATCAGCTTTTTTGTTTTGGAAACACGCAACAAACAAAAACGTAAAGCGGCTGTAGAAAAAGTGATAACCGAAAAAAAGTTAACCGAACTGGAGATGCAGGCACTAAAAGCACAGATAAATCCACACTTTGTGTTTAACTGCCTGAACTCTATCAAAGGATTTATTTATGACAGAGATTATGCTCAGGCTGATAAATACCTTGATAAATTTTCGGACCTGATGCGGAGCACCATTGACAATTCGGATGCAGCAATTATTTCTTTACAGGATGAAATAAGTTATTTAGACAACTACCTGCAATTGGAAAAACTACGCTTTGAAGATAAATTTGATTATAAAATTGAAGTGGTTGCTGATATTGATAAAGAGGAGTTTTTTGTGCCCGCTATGTTGCTGCAACCTTATGTAGAAAATGCCATCAGGCACGGCATGCGATTTTTAGAAAATAAAAAGGGCCGGATAAATATAAATGTGTTTGCAGAAAACAATTTCTTAGTTTGCGAAATAGATGACAATGGCATTGGCCGTGAAAAAGCCACTGAGCTGAAAAGTAAAATGCATATAGAGTATCAAAGCAAGGGTATGAATATTTCCAGGCGAAGGGCTGAGCTGTATAATATAGAACAGGAAGTGGTTGATAAAAAAGATGCGTATGGAAATTCCACGGGAACAACTATTATTGTAAAAATTCCTTTAGACTTTAAAGTATGATCAATTGTATAATTATAGACGATGAGGCAAATAATATTAAGCTGTTGCAAAATATGCTTAATTTGTATTGTCCTTCGGTTGAAGTACTGGCAACAGAAACCGAAGCAAAAAACGGGTTGTTATTAATTGACGAACTGCAGCCGCAGCTTGTTTTTTTAGATGTGGAAATGCCGCACCTTAATGGCTTTGATATGCTTAAAAGACTAGAGCCGGTAAATTTTGAAACTATTTTTGTAACTGCCTACAGTCATTATGCGGTAGAAGCTTTTGAGCATCATGCCACCGGCTATATTACCAAACCCATCAACACCGAAAAACTTACTGCGGCCGTAAACACTGCAACAAAACGCATTGAAGAGAAAAGTATCAATAAAAATTTATTCTCGCTGTTGGAACAAAATACCAAACAGGCTGCACCTGATAAAATTCCGCTTTCAACAAGTAACGGGCTGGTTTTTGTAAAGCTTGCCGAAATTTTATATTGCGAAAGCAGCGGCAACTACACCAACTTTTATTTGTACAACGATGCACAGCAACCTGCGGCTAAAAAAATAATGGTAAGCCGCCAACTGGGCGAATATGAAAAACTACTGCCCGAAACCAATTTCACCCGCATTCATGATAAGTACATCATCAACCTTTCCTTCATAAAAGAATACATAAAAGGCAGTGGCGGCGATGTGGTGCTGGAGAACGGAAAAGAATTACCCGTAGCATCACGCCGCAAAGAAGAATTTTTAGCCAGGTTTGAAAAATGGATAAAGAGGAAGGGGTAAAGCCTCTCCTCCTCCCCGAACTATGTTCCTATCTTTCGCATTGCTCAGTTACCTCTCCTAAGAGAGGAGGCCGTAAACAACAGAACAAAATGAAACAACCACTATTTTTTTTATTGCTTTTGGGAGTGATTTCTTGTGACTCGACTACCAAATTAAAATTAAATACAGGAGAAATACTAATTACATGGCATGATAGTATCGC
>JBKJLT010000169.1:0-3139 GCA_046596765.1 Ferruginibacter sp.
TGCAGCCGTACAATACATTAAGGAAACAATTACAAATATTGCTGATAAAAAAATATTGCTGGTTGGTACCGGAAAAATTGGCCGCAACACTTCTAAAAATATCATTGATTATCTCAACACCAAAAATGTTACTTTAATTAACAGAACCGAAGATAAAGCTATAGAACTGGCTACAGAACTGGGTTTACAATCTGCTTCTTTAGATAATTTATTACCCGAAGCGAAAGCTGCCGACATAATACTGGTAGCAAGCAATGGCGCCGAACCGGTTATTTTAAAATCATTCTTTAATGATGCTGATACTAAATTAATCATCGACCTTTCTATCCCTTACAACGTGGAAACAGCGGTTGGCGATTTAAAAAATATTACGCTGGTAAATGTTGACCAGTTATCAAAAATTAAAGACGAAACATTTCAAAGACGCCTTGCAGAAGTACCAAAAGCAAAAGAAATTATTTGCACACATGTAGCTGAATTTACAGAGTGGTATCAGATGCGCCGCCACGTACCCGTGCTAAGGGCTGTAAAAACAAAGCTGGAACAATTGCACAATTGCAATATGTACAATGCATATTCTGCCAGATACACAACCGCTGTTGTAAAAACAACAAAAGAAGATACAATACAAAAAGTAATAACCGGAATGGCTGTTAAAATGCGTACCAAAAACCAACAAGGTTGTTTTTACATTGAAGCACTTAATGAGTACATTGGCGGCACAGCATCAAATTAATAGAAATGGGCAATGTGATAAGGATAGGAACCCGGGAAAGCCAACTGGCGGTTTGGCAGGCAACGCTGGTAAAAGATATGCTCCTTAAAAACAGCTACGAGGCAGAACTGGTCTTTATAAAAAGTGAGGGTGATATTGATTTACATACGCCGCTTTATGAAATGGGTGTGCAGGGGATTTTTACTAAGGCGCTCGACATTGCTTTGTTGAATCAAAAAATAGACATAGCGGTACACTCTATGAAAGATGTGCCGATTACCCCCGCAAAAGGGATTGTGCAGGCGGCGGTTTTAAAAAGAGCTTCTTACAAAGACATTCTTGTTTTTAAAGATGATACTGATTTTTTAAAGTCCGAAGATTCTGCCGCGGTGATTGCAACAAGCAGCATTCGCCGTAAGGCGCAATGGTTGAATCGTTATCCTAATCACAGCATCGAGAATCTCCGTGGCAATGTAAATACCCGCTTGAAAAAATTAGAGGATAATGACTGGCAAGGAGCCATTTTTGCCGCAGCAGGTTTAGAAAGAATCGGGCTTAGGCCGCAAAATAGTATTGACCTGGATTGGATGTTACCTGCTCCGGCACAAGGTGCTATTATGGTGGTATGCAGAGAAACCGATGCTGAATGCATGAAAGCTTGCGCAGATTTAAATGATACTGAAACTGCTTTATGTACAAAAGAAGAACGTGATTTTTTAAAGACTTTGTTGGGAGGATGCTCAACACCGATAAGCGCATTGGCAGAAATAAAAAATGAAACATTTTTCTTCAGGGGGAATATTTTATCAACCGACGGAAAAGAAAAAGCAACTATTAAAAAGATATGCCCGGTTTCTGAGATTAAAGATTTGGGAATAACAGCCGCCTATGAGCTGTTGAAAAATGGCGGCAAAAAAATAGCAGATACAATTAATAATGCAGGATAAAGAAATACATATACTTTGCACCAGGCCATTGAATGAAGCGCTAATTAATGAAGCGAAGCAAAAAGGATTTACTATTGATGTATTGTCTTTTATAGAAACGGAAAAAATTAAAAGTGCAGCAATTAAGCTTGAAATTAATAAAGCCGCTAACAAAAATATTACTGCTGTTTTTACAAGTATGAATGCGGTTGAGGCAGTTATCGAGATATTAGCCGGACAACAGCCGCATTGGAGTATTTTCTGCATGGGCAATACAACAAAAAAGCTAATAACCGAATATTTTGGAGAAGAGTCCATTACTGGCACTGCAAAGGATGCGGCAGAACTGGCAGATAAAATTGCAGCGGATAGGTTTATAGATGAAGTGATTTTCTTTTGTGGTGATATCAGGCGGGATGAATTGCCTGCAATACTTAGTAAGAATAATATTGAAGTGAAGGAAATGTTGGTGTACAGCACCACGTTAACATCACAAAAAATTGAAAAAAAATATACAGGCATTCTTTTTTTCAGCCCGAGTGCAGTACAAAGCTTTTTTAGTACAAACTCCATTCCGCAAACAACCATATTATTTGCCATTGGAAAAACAACGGCTGAAGAAATAAATAAATACACAACTAACACCATCATCATCGGCGATGAGCCAGGAAAAGAAAATCTTTTACAGAAAATGATGACGTACTTTTCATGAAAGTTGAATTATCAACGCCAATAAAAATATGACAGCACTAAAAAACGATTTGTTATTAAGAGCCCTGCGAAAGGAAAAGGTGGAACGGCCACCGGTTTGGATGATGCGACAGGCAGGAAGATATTTACCCGACTACATCAAACTAAGGAATAAATACGATTTCTTCACCCGGGTACAAACGCCCGAACTGGCCACAACAATTACTTTGCAGCCAATTGACCAGGTTGGTGTTGATGCGGCCATTATTTTTTCCGACATTCTTGTTATACCACAGGCTATGGGGCTCGAAGTGTTGATGGAAGAAGGAAAAGGACCATCACTACCAAAAATCATATCAACCCAAAAAGATATTGACGCTTTAATTACAAGCGGAGCAGAAGAAAGTTTAAGCTATGTAATGAACGCTTTAAGTTTAACCAAACAGGAACTTAATGGCAGGGTTCCTTTAATTGGTTTTGCCGGAGCCCCATGGACATTATTGTGTTACATGGTGGAAGGCAAAGGCAGTAAAACCTGGGATAAAGCAAAACAGTTTGCTTACACACAACCTGCCATGGCACACCAGTTATTGCAAAAAATAACCGACATCACAATTGATTATTTAAAGGCGCAGGTAAAAGCCGGTGCAGATACCGTGCAGGTTTTTGATAGCTGGGCAGGTTCATTAAGCCCAGCAGATTTTAAAATATATGCACAACCCTATTTATTACAGATTGCTGATGCATTAAAAGATGATGCCCCGGTTATTTTATTTCCGAAAGGAACCTGGTACGCATTGAAAGACTT
>JBKJLT010000103.1:0-6315 GCA_046596765.1 Ferruginibacter sp.
TCAAACCAGCACCCAAAATGTATCACCGTAAACAAAACCAAAAAACTCCAGAAATTCCAGAGCAGGCCAATAAGCATCACTACCACAAAAAGTAGTGCTGTTAAGGCTCTTGTTTTAAAAGTTTGAATATTTAATGCCAATATTTACAAGTTTTTATTTTCAGGAAAAGAATGCGTAAAGTCGCTTTGTTCCAGTAAATTCTGTTCCTCAAATGCAATTTGTGTACGGTTTTTTGCAGAAAATTTGTCGAACAAAATAAACAACCCAATAGTAAATACCAATGCTGTTAAAGCGCCCCACCAGGGCAGTTTAGGATCCAGCTTATCCAGTTCAATTTTTTGTGCATGTTTCGATATCCAAAACAATTGAATTACTGCAATGGTGTTGTTTAAAAAGTGAGCGATGATATTTACCCATAAATTTCTGCTGCGCTGGTACATCAACCCCAACACAAAACCAAGCAACGCCCTGCTTAAAAAAAGAAATACCGACATGTGGATGAGGCTAAACAGTAAGGAAGTAAACAGTACTGCCAGCAATGGCTTCTTCCACCAGCGCTCCAGTAAATTCTGCATAGCACCCCTGAAAAATATTTCTTCAAACAATGCCGGAAAAAAAGCCATAATCACCAATGCCATAAAAAATTCGCGCCAGCTTTTTAAATTACTAAGTGCCATTACCTGCTCGGTGTATGCAGCTTCCAAACGCATACCCATTGCATTCAGGTTTGGGAAATTTTCAATTATCATTTTACTAAAATCGGCCAGCGGGTTGGCAATAATATTGGCCAAAAAAATAAGGAAAAAGCCCAAAGTGATTTGCCCGGCATTAATATGTTTATTAAAGCCCAGCCAGAATTTATTTTTTCCATGGCATACCCAAAGAAAAAATACTGCCGGCAGAAAGAAAATACAAAATGTACTTAATACCTGTGCAAGCCGGGCAGCATTGATATGCTCTGGCTGCATTAAAGCTTTAATTATTGCTTGCAGCTTTTTATCAAAAGGTAAACCCGAAGGAACCAATGGCCACCCTATGGCTATTTCAACCAGGCCTGCCAGTATAAATCCGGCACCAAAAAACACCAGTAAAATACCCAATTGCCCCCACCCGGTCATACCTTTTACACTCCTGTATTCCATAGCTATGCTGATTAGTTGTAAATTTGCCGTCGCAATATACAATGTGTAAGGTTAAAAAAATAAAATGCCAAATATAGGTCCCATACAATTACCCGATTTTCCGCTTTTGCTTGCTCCTATGGAGGATGTGAGCGATCCACCGTTTCGTGCTGTGTGTAAAGATCACGGTGCCGATTTGATGTACACCGAATTTATCAGTAGCGAAGGCTTGATACGTGATGCCATAAAGAGCCGCCAGAAGCTGGACATATTTGATTACGAAAAACCGGTTGGCATACAGATTTTTGGTGGCGATGAGGAAAGTCTTTCGCTCGCAGCAAAAATTGTGGATGTTACCAATCCTGATTTGCTGGACATAAATTTTGGCTGCCCTGTAAAAAAAGTGGCATTAAAAGGTGCAGGTGCCGGTGTGTTGAAAGATCTTGACCTGATGGTGCGGCTTACCAGTGCGGTGGTAAAATCAACTTCGTTACCGGTTACTGTAAAAACAAGATTGGGGTGGGATGACAATACTAAAAATATTGAAGAGGTTGCCGAACGTCTGCAGGATGTTGGCATAAAAGCATTGGCCATACATGGCCGAACACGTTCGCAGATGTACAAGGGACATGCTGATTGGGAACTGATAGGAAAAGTAAAAAATAACCCCAGGATTACCATGCCCATTTTTGGTAACGGCGATATTGACAGCCCGGAAAAAGCATTGGAATACAAAAATAAATATGGCGTTGATGGCATTATGATTGGCCGTGCCGCCATTGGGTATCCCTGGATATTTAATGAGATAAAACATTTTTTAAAAACCGGTGAGCATCTTGGTTCACCATCTATTGAAGACAGGGTTGCTGTTTGCAAAAAACACCTGCATAAATCTTTTGAATGGAAGGGGCCGAAGGTTGGCATTTTTGAAATGCGCAGGCATTACACCAATTATTTAAAAGGTTTACCTGGCATAAAAGATTACCGCTTAAAATTAGTTACGCTTGAAACGGTTGAGGAGATTGATGCGGTACTTGATGAAATTGAAATTAAGTATGCCGGATACGAGTTCCAGAAAACGCCCATTGAGCTGATTAATTACCATGAGAAGTGCCCGGTGTAATATGGGTCGGGGCGCTAACCTTAGCAAAGCTAAGGAGCGACCTGAACCATATTGCCTGCATGAAAGAGAGTTTAATAATGAGTGAAGGGGTTCGCCACTGACATTAAGACGGTTCAGGCCGCTACAGCGTCCCGACCCTGTTGAAACATAATAAAATAAAATTTTATGCACCTCATACAAAATGAATGCTATCACATTTATAACCGGGGTAATAACAAGCAACCAATATTTTTTAACGATGGCAATTATATCTTCTTCATTAAAAAAATACGTGAGCAACTGGCTTCCTGTGCAGAAATTCTTTGTTACTGCCTGATGCCGAATCATTTTCATCTCATCGTTCGGGCTAATGAAAAAACTGTTAAAGAAAGAATGTCATTTGGCGGAAAGCCTATGCAGGAGTTCGCATATCGTATTGGCATATTATTAAGCAGTTATTCTCAGGCCATAAACAAGCAAAATAACACTACCGGCTCTTTGTTTCAACAAAAAACAAAAGCGAAAGTATTATCAGAGCAAATTGAAGGCAAACAGGAAAGTTACCTGGAAAACTGTTTCTTTTATGTACATAACAACCCTTTTGAAGCAGGTCTGATTAAGAGTTTAAAAGAATGGCAGTGGTCATCTTACCTGGATTATATTGATGCCCGAAAAGGCACTTTATGTAACAAACAATTATTTTTTGAGCTGACAGGCTTAACAAAAAGCGATATTATAAACCGGTTAGATTTTTCCCTGGAAGAAGAGTTAATAAAAAAATTTTATTGACCTACCAGGTTTCAATTCGCTTTCTTAACATGGTTCAGGCCGCTTTAGCGTCCCGACCCTAACCAGCGCTTATCTTTTGTAATTCTTCAGTATACACTTTTCCTCTTTTCTCCGCAAAAAAATCTGCGCCAAGCATGATGATTGCCTGCAAGGCCAATGTTATTCCAAACCCATACCAGAATGATTTATCGGGATTTGATTTGAAAAGAAAAATTAAAATAAGCCCGGTGATGATGAACGCAATTTCCACCCATCGGTAAATAACAAAATTCTGCATTACTTTTTTCATACGTGGCTGTTCGGTTTGCTTAACGTAGCTTACAGGATCCATACCAATATTGTAGGCAATGTCAGTTTTTTGTTTATCGGTTCGGCTGTAAACAGAGTATCCAACAACAATCTGTATTAGCCCAATGGCAAGCAACGGAATGGCTGCACCTTTAAAAAAAGAAGGATTGCTTTTTATGAAGAACCAAAACAAAACGGCCAGCAAAACCGCGACAATACCCACAATTAAAAACAACAGGCTTTCCTGTTTTTCGGCAATAAAATATTTGTAAATAAAGCTGAAATCTCTTTGTTCGAACATAAAATTATTTTATTGATTTAATGCAGCTTTTACTTCCTGGCCCAAAGGTTCAATGGTGGAGCCGAAAAAGTTAGTGAGCCTGCCTTCTTCATCTACTATAAACTTACAAAAATTCCATGAGGGTTGTTTATTATTCCAGCCGTTTTTGGTTGGGTCGGTAAGCCATTCAAATATTTTATTCTGATTAGCTCCTTTAACCACACTGCTTTTCTTCATCAGCGGAAAACTTACACCAAAATTCCGCTTACAAAAAGTAGCTATTTCTTCGTCCGTTCCTTTTTCCTGGTCTTTAAAATCGTTGGCCGGAAAACCAATTATCAGCAGTTTGTCTTTATATGCTTCGCTCAGCTTTTGCAGGTCGTCGTACTGGCCGGTGTAACCACAGTCAGATGCTGTGTTTACCAGCATTATTTTTTTACCTTTTAGTTTTTCAAAGTCAAAAACAGTTCCGTCAATGGCTGTATCTTTTAAAGAATAAAAAGAAACTACAGGTTTTGCCTGCTCATTAAACAAGTTACCGGTATTCACTCCTTTCTTACCTGCAAACCACATCCAGATTGGATATACGGCTTTTAAAAACTTTTGTTTATTTGTCATATTGATTGAATGTCTGTTTAATATTTGTCCCACAAAAGCACTTAAAATTTCCTGCGGAAATATTTTTTTGCCACTGAGGCACTGAAACACAGAAAAATACATTTTCGATTCAATGCTTCTGTGCCTCAGTGAACTTTTGTTTTGCCGAAGCCAAAACCTGATACTACTTAATCACCATTTTAAACAACTTCATCTTTCCTTTAAATGGCGGGTATTTTATAGCCGGGTCAAACCAGGTTGGTGTTTTCATAACCGCTTTTTTATGGCTGAATGTTTCAAATGAATACCGGCCATGGTATTGCCCGCTGCCGCTGAAACCTCTGCCACCAAAGGGCAGATTGTGATTGGTTAAATGTAGCGCTGTGTTATTTACACAACCACCACCAAATGGTACTGATGTTAACCAATCTTGTTCTTTTGCCTTGCTTGAGGTAAACACATAAAAAGCCAATGGGTTGGGGTTGTTGGCAATTATCGTTTTGGCTTCTTGGCTATTCTCAAAACTAATGATGGGTAATATCGGGCCAAAAATCTCTTCTTTCATAATGGCTGCATCCAGGGAAACATCTTCCATAATGGTGGGTTCAATATATAATTCGCCCCTGTTTGAATTACCACCACAAACAATTTTTCCTTGCTTTAAATAACCCGTTAGCCTGTCGAATTGCTTTTCATTTATTATTCTTCCATATTCATAACTGGTTGATGCATCTGCACCAAAAAATACCGGTAACGTTTTTTTAAAGGCCTCAATAAGTTCCTGTTTTTTTGAATGATGCACCAACACATAATCAGGTGCTACGCACATTTGCCCTGCATTGGAGAATTTAGCAAAAGCTATCCGTTTGGCTGTAACTTTTATATCAGCATCTTCCTCAACAACGCAGGGGCTTTTTCCCCCAAGCTCAAGTGTAACCGGTACCAGCCTTTCAGCTGCCATCTTATAAATAATTTTACCTACCGTAGTGCTCCCGGTGTAAAAGACATGGTCAAAAGTAAAATTGTTCATCATCTGCGGTATCACTGCGGCACCATCACCTTCTACAAACTGAATATAATTTTTATCAAAGGTTTCTTCAATCATCTGTTTCATTACGGCTGATGTTGCAGGTGCAAATTCTGATGATTTTAACACTGCGCAATTACCTGCAGCCATAGCTCCTGCAAGCGGAGTTATCAATAATTGAAAAGGATAATTCCAGGGACTGATAATCAACACAACACCCAGCGGTTCCTGCATTACAAAACTTTTTGAAGGTATGTTAAGCAAATTGGTGGATACGGTTTCAGGTTCCATCCAGCCCTTCAAATGTTTTAAAATATTACTCACTTCTGATAATAAGAATCCTGTTTCGGTAACCCAACATTCTTCCAGGCTTTTCTTTAGATCGGTATACAAAGCCTCGTGTAATTGATTTTCGTATTTTTTTACAGCATCGTGTAACTTTTTCAACTGCTCTTTTCTGAAAGCGTATGGCTTGGTAATACCACTCTCAAAATATTTTCTCATTTGAATTAAGTTATCCATTACATTTAAATTTGCGGAAAGGTACTACTTCGCTCATTATTTCAGAGGCATCTGTTTTAAGAATTTTGCTGAAATGAGATATGCATTACAAGCAATAAATTGAATATTATGACTGATGAACAATATATGCAGCAGGCACTTACAGAAGCACAAAAAGCTTTTGATGCAGAAGAAGTGCCGGTGGGGGCAATCATAGTTATGAACAACCGCATTATTGCCCGTGCACATAACCAGGTTGAGTTGCTCAACGACAGTACTGCCCATTCAGAAATACTGGCGCTTACAACCGCATTTAATTTTTTAAGCAGCAAATATTTACCAGAAGCAACTTTGTATGTTACGGTGGAACCTTGTCTGATGTGCAGCGGTGCATTGTACTGGAGTAAGATTAGAAAAATTGTTTATGGTGCCGAAGATGAGAAGAATGGTTACAGAAAATGTTGTGGCAACAACAATCCATTTCATCCAAAAACACAATTAATAGGCGGTATTTTAAAAGATGAATGTGCTAAATTGATGAAAGATTTTTTTAAGGCCAGAAGATGATCATTGAATAATCAGTTTATTTTTGAGCATTTGCAGTCCCTGC
>JBKJLT010000271.1:0-2615 GCA_046596765.1 Ferruginibacter sp.
AAAGCTTTGCCCGGTTGCAGGTTACAGGTTTCTTTTGAAGATGGGGTAAATGGAATTGTTGACCTTGCAATCTGGAAGCAAAAGGCTCCGTTTAAATTTTGGGAAGATGAAAAAATTTTTAGTTCTTTTAAAATAACAACCGATAAAAAAATAGAATGGAACGGAGAGATTGATATGGATCCGGATGCCTTTTATTTGAAATTGGTGCAAGCTGGAAATACTAAGTGAAGAAGGAAATGGCATTTTTAATAAAATAGAACCGCTCAGATAAATTGAATATTCGACATAAAAAATAATTTAAAAGCTGGAATTTTTTAAAACAGATTACAGCCAAAAGCATAAAAGAAGATATGTCATTACTGAAATACGAATCGCAACTAAGGGAACCGCTGGTAGATGGTAATAAAGATTACCACCAGGTAACGGAAGATATCATTCGTCCCATTGAGATGAAACCGAGCCGTCTCTGGTATATTGGTTTTTATATCAGCGTGGCATTGTTATTATTTGGGGTGTACAGCGTTTATCGGGAGGTTACCTACGGTATTGGCCAGTGGAACGTAAATAAAACCATCGGCTGGGGTTGGGATATTACCAACTTCGTATGGTGGGTAGGTATTGGTCACGCAGGTACTTTAATCTCGGCTATCTTATTATTATTTCGCCAGGGCTGGAGAACGGGTGTAAACCGTGCGGCAGAAGCGATGACAATTTTTGCGGTAATGTGCGCCGGCCAGTTTCCTATCTGGCACATGGGCCGTGTGTGGATGGCATTCTTTGTATTACCTTATCCTAATAGCCGTGGCCCTTTGTGGGTAAACTTTAACTCGCCGCTGTTATGGGATGTGTTTGCGATCTCAACTTATTTCACCGTTTCATTATTATTCTGGTACTCGGGTTTATTGCCCGATCTGGCAACTGTAAGAGACCGTGCAAAAACCAAATTCCGTAAAATGTTTTATGGTGTTGCATCTTTTGGCTGGAGCGGAAGCACCAAGCACTGGCAGCGTCATGAATCTTTATCACTGGTATTGGCGGGTTTAAGTACACCGCTTGTATTATCAGTACATACCATTGTATCTTTTGACTTTGCCACTTCAATCGTTCCGGGCTGGCATACAACCATCTTCCCGCCTTACTTTGTGGCAGGTGCCATCTTTAGTGGTTTTGCCATGGTGCAAACATTGATGATTGTTGTGCGTAAAGTTTTAAACCTGCAGGATTATATTACCGTTGGCCACATTGAAGCCATGAACAAAGTAATTGTATTAACAGGTAGTATTGTGGGTTGCGCTTATTTAACTGAGTTATTCATTGCCTGGTACGGACAAAATCCTTACGAGTGGTATGCCTTTAAAGAAAATCGTGCAAACCTGTTCAGCCCTTATGGATGGAGCTATTGGCTGATGATGTTCTGTAACGTGGTTTCGCCACAGTTGTTCTGGAGCCGTAAACTGAGAAGAAATATCACTGTTACTTTCTTCATGAGTATCATTGTAAATATAGGTATGTGGTTCGAGCGTTTTGTAATTATTGTTACATCGGTTTACAGAGATTACCTGCCATCATCGTGGAGTACTTATTACAGTCCGTCAATCTGGGAGATAGGTTTTTACCTCGGTACATTCGGATTGTTCTTTACCTGCTTCTTCCTGTTTGCAAAATACTTCCCTGTTATTGCGGTAGCCGAGATTAAGGCGATCTTAAAAACCAGTGGCGAAAATTATAAAGTGAAGATGACGGATATTGAAAAGGCAGATGCAGAGAAATTTTATATAGAGGAAGTGGAACATGCACATTGAGGAAGCCATTAGCTTTTAGCGCTTAGCTTTTAGCACCGGGTGGTTAATTGAAAAGGATTTATTTAATTTGTTATAAAAGCTAAAGGCTAAAAGCTAATAGCTAAAAGCTCAAACTTATGGCTGGAGGAATTAAAAAATTTGTAGTAGGATCATTTGATGATGAAAAGGTATTGTTTCCTGCGGTGAAAAATGTTCGCAAGGCGGGATACAAAATACACGATGTGTACACACCTTTTCCCGTGCATGGTTTAGATCATGCTATGGGTATTCGTGAAACCAGTCTGCACACAGCAGGGTTTATTTATGCCATCACCGGTACTACCACCGCACTTACATTTATGAGCTGGGTATTTACTAAAGACTGGCCCTTAAATATTGGTGGTAAACCAAATTTTGCTTTGCCGGCCTGGATACCAATTACATTTGAGCTAACCGTATTGTTTTCGGCAGTTGGTATGGTGCTTACATTTTGTTATCTGTGTAACCTGGCGCCATTTGTAAAAAAACATCATTTTCACCCAAGAGCTACCGATGATTTATTTGTAATGGCTATTGAGTGTACCGATAAAACTAACGATGCAGAAGTCCAGGCTTTTTTGCAATCAGCAGGCGCACAGGAAGTAAATGTGCAGATGGCAGAAACGGGATGGTGGATAGGAAGGTATCATAAAGAACAAAAACTGTATAAAGAAGAAAAAGGGTATTAGCCCCTCTATCTCCCCCGGGGGAGGAAATGGAGGAGATATTTGTGGATATTGAAGATGTTATTTGAAAATAAAAGAACTTAGAATTAAAAATTATCGCTTCGGTAAC
>JBKJLT010000371.1:0-3652 GCA_046596765.1 Ferruginibacter sp.
TACCTTTTCATTTTAACCTCGTACCCACATAACCACAAGAAATTAATAACAAATAAAAAACAAGAAAATGAAAAAAATTTTAAACATACTGATTATCGGGTTGCTCATGCAATTTTCCTTATCGGCACAGGACTTTGTGTTGAATAATCCGGTAATGACCCCCAACCCCGGAATATTTCCAGGAGGCACCGAAACTATGACTTTTGATTTTTATGTGGCCGGGGCTCCTTTTACGTTCAGCAGTAATGATCTGAGCAATGATTATGCTACGATAACCTTCAGTTTTACCAAGATGAATCCAACAGGGCTTCCACCAACGGGTACTGGAGCTGCTTTATTTACCTGGGTATTATCCAACAATGGAGGCGTAGGTACTAGCCTGGTATATACCTGGACTGGGAGATCGAGGGATGTTACAGTAAATCAAACTCCAACCCAGCCTAAATATAAGATCACTTTTTCAAATGTTCCGATAACGGCCGCAGCAACGCAAAACCAGACAGACGTTCGTGTAGCGGGTCAATTTACAGATCCTGGCAATGCACCCACAGGTAATTCGGGTAATAATTCAGCGGTGATAGCTACTTATACAGTAGTCGGAGGTCAACAGATTGCCGGTAGTGTGTATATTGACAAGGATGTAAGCGACGGAGATATTCACAGGTCATTCGGCTTACCTAATGATAAAACAAATGCTTCGGGTTTATTATTTGCAAATTTAGTTTCAGGCGCTGTAGTAGTGGCTACAGTACCTGTTTCAGCCAATGGCGAGTATTTATTCGATAACGTGCCCTTAGGTACCTATACGGTGCAGGTTAGCTCAATGTCTGGTGTGGTTGGTGCTCCGCCTCCATTACCTGCTAACTATATTCGTACGGGTGAATTTATAGGTGCAGGCCCAGGTAATGATGGATCAGCAGATGGTATTTCGGCACCATTTACTATTTCAGCAGGCACAATATTAAATAACGTAGATTTCGGTATTAAAGCAGGTGCTTGTGTTGATAACAAGTTGTATACAAATCCTATCGCCCAAACTGGTTATTATGGCGGTTTTGAATTAGCACAGAACTTTTTTCCAACGGGAACTAATTTAAGTAACGGTCCTGGAAGAATTTATGCCATTACCCCATTAGCACCCGCTAATTATAGCATTACTACAAATCCAAATTCGTTCGACAATACTTTGAGTTCCTTTAATTCTTTAGGCGGAACAAATCAAATGGTGGCAAAACCTGCCAGCAACCAGATAGTTTATTCCTTGATAGACAGTGCCGGCAAGATTGCTGGTACCGGTCAACAGGCAACATTCATATCATTTAAACCAGGCTCTGCTTTTAGAGGCTGGCTTGCCAAAGCTTCAAATGCTGATGCGGTAATAAAGATAAAAATATACGATGCAGATGTTCCGTCAAGAGTGTTTAGCGATGTCAACATTAACCTTACCGGAGCAGCAGGTAGCTGGCTTTATTTCAGCCAGGATTGGATGGTAAATTATGGTATTCCTAATACCCCATCGTTAACCAAAAAAGTACGTCTTGATATCATTTCTGTAAATGGTGCCCCAATCAGTTTGGATGAGCTATGTTTTGTAGAACCTGCGCAGGGCCCGGTTCCTATCGTGTTAGCTGACTTTACAGTTCAAAAAAATGCCTGCACGGCAAATCTGATCTGGAAGACAAGCAGCGAAGGAAACAGTGACCGTTTTGAAGTTGAAGTAAGTACTGTTGCAAATCCGGTTTACGCTAGTGCAGGTACTGTTATGGCATCCGGCAATAGTTCAACAACCAAAACTTACCAGCTTAGCTATCCTATGCAAGCTGGTGTGGTGTATTATTTCCGTCTTAAAATGATTGATGTTGGTGGAGCATTTAAATATAGCGACACCCGTTCATCAAGCTGTTCTAAAGGTGGTGGAGGAATTGTTATAGCTCCAAATCCGGCAAAAGATAATTTCACCATCCAGGGAATGGAAAATGGCAAAAATATTATCATGATGTATGCTGCTAATGGTCAATTGGTAAAAACACAAACCAGTGCAATAAACAATGCCAACGTAAATATTTCTTACATGGCTCCGGGTGTTTATACTGTAAAAGTTACAAGCGCAGCAGGTAATATTGTAGTAAGTAAATTGATAAAATATTAGAAATTATTAGAGATTTTCGATAACCAAGCACAAGCAAAAGATGTCCCCCCGCCTTAACCGGGGGGCTCTTTTTTTAAAAAAAATAAATTTGGTTTATTCGTAAATAGTTATATTTTTGTATTCGCTTTACCACTTACCCACATATCCCATCTATAGGACTTACCTCCTATTATAAAGACCATTGTATTTTTAATATTCCTGAATTTCCACCCCCCCCTCCCAAAGGAACATGTAATTATTTGTTTGCATTATGCTTGTGCGCATTAGTGTAAATAGTTATCATCTATAAACATGTTAAGGTTATGAAAAAAAACTACGTTATCGAACCACAAGCTGCTTCGTCTTGTGTAAAAAAAAGAATTTTTAATTTTATTTCAATTTGCTTGATGCTCCTAAGCGGTTTCTCCGCAATAGGGCAAGCTCCCGTTTCCGGTGAGCGTTGCTTTGTTAGTGCTACCAACCCATCGCTAGTGTGGGCAAAAAGTACATGGACAATAAACGCAGCCAATCAAACAGTGACTATACGCACTACCCTGGCAAAAACATTTGTGGATAACTGTTACAAGGCTTCAGGTAATGCTGACAACTGGAACCGTACTCACACATTTGCAAATCTTACCGGTTCTGATAATTTAGGCTGGTCGCTGAAAGATGCCAATGGAACTGTAAAATTGGCGTTTCAGCAGGATTACATTAGTGCTTCCAATACTTTTCCGTCAGGATTTGGTACACTCGGGTTTGGCGGCGACGGTTCAAGCCCCAGCCCCGGTAATGCATCTGATGTCACTTCATTTTTGACCTCACTCGACAAGAATTTCAATACCTATAATTATGTATTGACTTCTAATTCTCCATCTACGGATAGTAATTATACACCTAACCCAGCTTATCCAAACTGGATTTACGATGTTTGGTATGAAGTTACAATTAAGTTATCAGCTTTTGGCGCTGCTGGTTTTGGTTATCCTGAAATTGCATCTACCCATGCAAGCCCGAGCAAAACAGGTAATAATTCTGAAACGGTTATCCCTGCAAACTGTATTGCCAGCCTTGGCGACTTTGTATGGAGAGATACTAATGGAAACGGAATTCAGGATAGCGGAGAGCCTGGTATTCAGGGCGTAACCGTAACCTTAACAAACCCCGATTTAACCACGGCAACTACAATTACCAATGCTTCTGGTTTTTATCAATTTGCTAATTTAACTGCCGGAAATTATAAAGTTAGTTTTCCAACAACATTAGCAGGCGGATTAGTACTAACCCTGCGTGATGCAGGCAACGATAATACTAAAGACAGTGATCCGGATCCGGTTACCGGAATTGTAAACGGAATTACCCTTTATCCCGGCCAAAATAATAACACTGTTGATGCAGGCTATATTCCGCCCACCCTTAAATTAGGTAACAGGGTTTGGTACGATGCAAACGACAACGGAATAAACGAAGCATCTGAAAATGGTATTGCCAATTTAACCGTTAAACTGTATAAAGATGATAACA
>JBKJLT010000429.1:0-5747 GCA_046596765.1 Ferruginibacter sp.
TCTGGCACTTGTTTTAAAAGATGTTCAAACAGTTTTATTCTGTCAGCCTCTTCATCATAATTTAAACAGATATTCACCATCAGCTCGCCGGTGGTACAAAGGCGGATGATAATGTTACGCAACCAGCCCGTATGTTGCCTGATATCGTAAAAAGAAAAATTATTTTCCAGCGCAAAAGCCCGGATCGTATTCCGGATCCTGTTATTTACATCATCCATTAAATAACATTCCTCAATATCAATTACTTTATCAAAAATGCGGGGCACGTGAAAACCAAGAGCGCCGCCCCTCAAACCCCCTCCGCCCCCTGAAGGGGGAACCTGGGAGTGTGCTGATTCAGCACCTTCCGGTAGATTCACAGTTTCTCCATACTGGTTGGAGGAAGCGATTTCTTCGGGCAGCAAATATCTTTTATTGCTGAAAGTAAATTCAAGCTTGTTTCTGTAATGCACGGTATCATCACCACCAACAATTGGTAAAATTTCCGGCATATCAACCTTGCCAATGCGGCGCAGGTTTTGTTCCACTTCCTGTTGCTTGTATTGTAACTGTTTGGCATAAGGCAGCATTTGCCACTTACAGCCGCCACAAATGCCAAAATGCTTACAAAATGGTTCAACCCTTTCTTTAGATAGCTGCTTGATTTTCAAAACACGGCCTTCGGCCCAGTCCTTTTTATTTTTCACCAGCATTACATCGGCTACATCTCCGGGCACGGCACCTGCAATAAAAATTACCTTACCATCAAGTTTAGCCAGAGCCTTCCCCTCGGCAGCATAATCGGTAATCAAAAGGTCTTCCAGTATTATTTTCTTATTTTTTTTACTCACGGCTGCAAAAATACCGCATTATAGCAGAATATTATTTTGTTAACGATTTGTAATTGTTAAAGTACTGCATCCGCTATAGGTGTATATTAACCGCCTATTTTAAATACATTTGCTATCCTTAAATAACGATGAAAAAATATTTAGTTTTCTATTTTGCCGCTTTAACCAGCAGTTCTGCTTTTACCCAGGGTTACCAGGTTACCCTAAAAGCCCCTGGCTATAAAAGTGGTATTACGTATCTTACCTACTACATGGGCGGTAATTTTAATATTGCCGATTCGGCCGCAATTGGCAATAACAACAAGGCAGTTTTTAAAGGCACTGAAAATTTACAGCCAGGTATTTATGCCATTTTTTTTCCGGGCAAACGTTTAAGAACAGAGTTTTTAATCGGCAGGGAGCAAATTATTTCTGTAACAGCCGACAGCAGCGACCTGCTTAACAAAACTGTGGTAAAGGGTTCTAAAGAAAATATCCTGTACGATCAATATCAAAAAATTGCTGCTTCTAAAGGACGATTGATACAGCAAGAACGCAAGGCTTATGCGGCTTCTGTTACAAAATCTGATTCGGCATTGCATGAAAAAAAGTACCTGGCATTGCTTGATGAGCTTAATAATTACCGTGAAGGCATTATAAAAAATCAGCCCAAATCCATGATGGCTGCTTTGTTAAGTGCTATGAAAGAACCAGTGTACCCAAACAAAGTACCGGTAACCAGGCAGGATTCAATTGATAATTACAATGAATACAAAAAGCATTATTGGGATGGCATCAGTTTTATGGATGACCGCATCATACGCACACCTTTCTTTTTAAAAAAGGTAGAACGTTATTATCGGGAAGTGATTTCGCCTGAGCCCGATTCTATAATTAAAGATGTTGATTATAAATTATTGTTGGCAAGATCATCGCCTGAAATGTATAAATTTTTATTAAACTGGTTAACAGACGAATTCATCAATCCAAAGTATATGGGGCAGGATGCTGTGTTTGTGCATCTATTTGAAAAATACCACAGTAAGGGATTAACCAATTGGCTTAACGAAAAACAAATGGAAGCTATCAGCCGCAGGGCATATATGCTAATGGCAAATTTAATAGGCGAAAAAGCTGCCGACCTTGATATGCTGAATACCGAAGACAAAGCCACCAATTTATACAGCCTGAATGCCGATTATACCGTTATTATTTTTTGGGACCCCAACTGCGGACATTGTAAAGAAGAATTACCCAGGCTTGATTCTATTTACAGGGCGAGCTGGAAAAAACATAACCTTAAAATATTTGCCGTGCTTACACCTGATGGTAAACAAAGTGTAAAACCCGAATGGATTGCATTTATAAAAGAAAATAACATCACCGACTGGACCCATGTTTATAAAACCAAAGAAATGGAAGATGCAGATTTTGCAGCACAAAGGCCCAGCTTTCGCCAGTTATATGATATTACTATGACCCCAACCATATATTTATTAGATAAAGAAAAGCGTATCATTGGAAAAAAACTAACCCTTTTGCAATTAAACGATTTGCTGGAAGTAAAATGGAAAGCTGCCCCTTCGAACTAAAACAACTTAACTGATGAAAAAATTTTTATTGCTGTGTGCTGTTGCCGGCTTTGCAAACACTGCTGATGCACAAACCTTATTTACCTACGGCAATGCTGCTGTTGATAAAGCCGAGTTCATCAGGGCTTATAATAAGAACAAAACCCCGGTTGCTGATAAAGAAAAAGCATTACGGGAATATCTTGACCTGTATGTAAAATTTAAACTGAAAGTAAAGGCTGCTATGGAGTTGCGGCTTGATACTTTGCCGCAGTTACAATACGATGCCCAAAGTTTTAGAAGCCAGATTGAAGACAGTTATTTAAATAATGAGAAGGCGGTGAATGATCTGCAGAGTGAGGCTTTTAACCGCAGCCAGAAGGATTTGCATGTGTTACATTTCTTTGTTCCGGTAGATGCGGCTGCCTCAGCAGAAGACTCGCTGAAAGCTTTTAATTCAATAAGCACTTTTTATACAGCAATTGCTACTGGTAAAACTGATTATGATAATTTAAATGCAGCATTGCCGGTTAAAATAAAACAATCCGACCTGGGCTTTGTAACTGTTTTTGGTTTACCATACGAGTATGAAAATATAATTTATGGTTTAAAAATGGGCGAAGCCAGTAAACCATACCGTGCAAAAAATGGCTGGCACCTGTTTAAATTAATTGGCGAAAGAAAAGCTGTTGGCAAATGGAAAGTTGCACAAATTTTACTTTCCATTCCTCCCGATGCAAGTGCTGATGCAAGAAAAGGTTATGAAAAAAAGGCTGATTCCATTTACCAGTTATTACAAAAAGGCGAAGATTTTGGAAAGATGGCCCGCTGGTTCAGCGATGATAAAGTTACGTATGGCAGCAGTGGAGAAATGGCAGAGTTTGGTTCAGGTAAATTTGAAACTTCTTTTGAGGATGAGGTTTTTAAACTTACACGAGACAAGGAAATAAGCAAGCCGATTTTATCAGCTTATGGATACCATATAGTAAAGCGCCTGTCGCAAAGCCCGGTAGCAACCGATAAAAATGATGCAGGTTTCCAGTTTGAATTGAAACAGAAAATACAACAGGACAGCCGGATAAATTTTGCCAAAGACCTTTTTGTAAAAGAAATTATGAGGCAAGTGAATCTTAAAAAAACCGGCGCCGTGTCAGAAGCTGATCTGTACCGCTATGCCGACAGCGCAATTGCAAAACCAAACTCAGAAACCGGCAACACAGCTTTGTATCCAATAGCTGCAAAAACAATTTATAATTATGCCAAAACAAAATTAACCGTTAAAGACTGGCTTGAATTTGTAAGAACCTATAAAGGGAACGGAGAACTTTATCACGGTGAATCGAACGCAGCACTGGCAGAAAAATTTCTTACTACTTCGGTAATGGATTATTATAGAAAGCACCTGGAAGATTTTAATACCGATTTTCGTTACCAGATGGACGAGTTTAAAGACGGAAATGTACTTTTCGAGATTATGGAAAGAAAAATCTGGGGAAAAGCATCTGTGGATTCAGTGGGTTTGTTAAAACATTATGCTGATAACAAAAACAAATATCTTTGGAATGCAAGTGCGGATATTATTATTTTTAATTGCACGGGCAAACCCTTTGCCGATGAAGCCAGGGCTTCTCTTTTAAAAGGTAAAGACTGGAAAAAAATTGTGGATGAATCTAATAACAATGTGCTTGCAGATTCGGGCAGGTTTGAGCTTACACAATTGCCTGTAATTATTGATACTAAAACGCCCGTAGGCTATGTGTCTGAAATTGTTGTAAGCCCCATTGATGGCAATACAAGTTTTATAAAAGTTGTGCAACACTATAATGCAAACCTGCAGCGCAGCTTTGAAGAGGCAAAGGGTTTGGTAATTAATGATTACCAGAATATATTGGAAGAAAAATGGATTAGTGAATTAAAAAACAAATATCCGGTTAAAATAAATGAAGCTGTTTTTCAGACGCTGTTAAAATAATGACATTTTAATTACAATTAAAAGCCTGCCTGCAAATTATGTTGGCAGGCTTTTTGTTTAAAGGGTATTTGTAACCTAAATGGCTATAAAATTGATATTATTTATTATCATTTTGTGCCGATTGAATAACTAAAAACCTTTAGAAATGAAAAAAGTTTTTTTAACATTAACATTAATTACAGTAATCACATTAAGCACCCGTGCACAAATTTATGTACAAGGTGGATTAAACCTTGCCAACATTACAAAAACCAATGATGGCCAAACAGAAAAAAACAACATCCTTCCCACTTTCAATGTTGGTATTTTAGGCCGCCTGGAACTGGATCCTATGTTTGATCTTGAATCGGGTGTTTTATTAACCGGGCATGGCTCAAAAGCTGAAACCTATTTTACAAATGGAAATTATACCAAATCAAAGTTTAATCCCTTGTACATTCAGGTTCCATTAAATGCTGTTGTAAAAATTCCATTAGATAAAGGATCAAGTATATTTTTCAATGCCGGTCCTTATGCAGCAATAGGCATTGGTGGTAAATCAAAAACCGAGTCTAAGATAGGGCCATTGTTATCAACATCAGAAAGAACTATCCAGTTCAGTAATGATGATCCGTTTACATCTGAAAATGATGATGCAGCTTATAATAAATTAAAGCGGTTTGACTTTGGTTTAAATTTTGGAGGCGGATTTCAGTTTAAAAATGTAATCTTAAAAGCTAATTACGGGCTTGGCCTTGCAAAAATTAATTCAACAGAAAGCAACAATACCGCTAATGATAAAAACAAGTATCGTACACTTAGTTTTTCTGTGGGTATTCCACTTAGCAAATAAAATAAAGACCCCTTTGAAAATGAAGCCCTCCAAACAAGGAGGGTTTTTTTTATACAATCTGTTTAACAACATCGGCAATGATTTTTGGCCTGCCCAATGTGTAATAATGTAAAACAGGCACTCCAAATTCCTTCAGTTCCTTTGATTGCTGCAGCAGCCAAGCTGTACCAACCTGCTCCACTTCTTCATCCGTATTACATTTAATAATTTCTTTACTAAGTGCAGTTGGCAAATCAATATGAAAAATCTTGGGTAATACCGTCAATTGTTTTTTGGTATAAATGGGCTTTAACCCCGGAATAATGGGTACGGTAATTCCAATATCCCTGCAGGCTTTTACAAAAGCGTAAAATTTTTCGTTATCAAAAAACATCTGGGTTACAATATAATCGGCACCCATATCTACCTTTTTCTTTAAGTAGTGCAGGTCGCTATCCATATTCGGTGCTTCAAAATGTTTTTCGGGGTAGCCGGCCACGCCAATGCAAAATTTTGTCTGGCTGGTATTTTTTAAATCTTCTTCCAGGTATATGCCTGCATTCAGGTCGGTAACCTGTTTCAGC
>JBKJLT010000464.1:0-8169 GCA_046596765.1 Ferruginibacter sp.
CAAGTACAAAAACAATAAGACAGAATAACCAAAGCTTTATAATATTTGCCTGCTCAATCACGCTGCACAACCATAAACACAAAACAGTAAATAAAAATAAACCGATCCACAGCGTTCTGGAAAGTGTGATGTAATAAATAGTAACCAATGCCAGTAAGATCATAGCAACATTCAACTGAATACCGGCAATTACAACCGGCAGTTTAAGACTGTACAGCAATCCCACCATAGAAAAGAATATTAAAGGAACACAGATCCAGTGAATCGTTTTGTTGGTATGGTCGCGGTGGCTTTCGCCGTATTCAGCCAGCCATTGTTGAATGGTTTTCATGTAGCCAGTTTTTGTTCAGCTAAAGTTAATAAAAACTCTTAACAATTGTTTTGCAACAAATGCAGGGTTTCAACGTTTAAACCTTGGTTTTTCATAGGATATTGGATTAAAACGGCCCCGATTTTCATCGGGGCTTCTTTTTTAGCAGCCACTGCAAACTGCTTCGCAATTTCTTATTAGCCACGAATTACACGAATTAACACTAATAGAAATGATAAAAAAAAATCGTGTTAATTCGTGTAATTCGTGGCAAAAGAAAAACTCCCCGCTGCGGCGGGGAGTTCCAAAAAAATATTTGTTGCAAATAAATTAGATGATCAGCATCGCATCTCCATAGCTAAAGAAACGGTATTTATCTTTAATTGCTTTTTTATAAGCCTCCATCATCAGATCGTAACCGGCAAATGCACAGGCCATAATAAGTAAACTTGTTTTTGGCAAATGAAAATTAGTTACCAGTGAATCGGCAATATTAAAATTATAAGGCGGGTGAATAAAATGATTGGTCCAGCCTTCAGAGGGTTTCAATAGTTTTTGCGCTGTAAAAGAAGATTCCATCGCCCTCATGGTGGTTGTACCGATAGAACAAATGCGGTTGCCACCTTCTTTTGCCTTATTTACAATATTGCAGGCTGTTTCTTCTATGCGGTAATATTCTGCATCCATTTTATGTTTGCTCAAATCCTCCACTTCAATAGGGCGGAAGGTTCCAAGGCCGGTATGCAATGTTGATTCGGCAAAACGTATGCCTTTAATCTCCAGCCTTTTAATCAGTTCCTGGCTAAAGTGCAAACCTGCAGTTGGAGCCGCTACAGCACCTTCATGCTTGGCATATACAGTCTGGTAGCGTTCTTTATCTTCTTCATCCGGCTTGCGCTTAATGTATTTTGGTAATGGTGTTTCACCCAATATTTCCAGCATTCCTCTGAATTCTTCATCGGTACCATCCCATAAAAAACGGATGGTACGGCCACGGCTCGTAGTGTTATCAATAACTTCGGCAACCAGCTCATCACTCTCGCCAAAATATAATTTATTGCCCACACGTATTTTACGGGCGGGGTCAACAATCACATCCCAAAGTTTATTAGCTTTATTTAATTCACGCAGCAAAAAAACTTCAATCTTGGCACCGGTCTTTTCTTTACGGCCGTACATACGGGCAGGAAAAACCTTGGTATTGTTCACCACAAATACATCCTTGTCATCAAAATAATCAAGTATCTCTTTAAAATGTTTGTTCTCAATATTGCCGGTTTTGCGCTCAATAACCATCATACGGCTGTCTTCGCGGCGTTTGGTAGGGTTTTGGGCAATCAGGTTTAGCGGAAGGTCGAATCTGAATTGGGATAATTTCATGTAACTTGTTTAATTTTTATTGTGTTACATGCCGGGGCTGAAATTTTACATGGATGTAGCCCTTTTTCGAGGACATTTATCATGTTACGGCATGATTTAAAGTGGGCAAAGGTAGCAAATTGTAGCGAAATTTATGGCTTTAATATGCTCCTGTGAAGAAATAGTATATAAAGCGTTAAATAGCTCACATAATTTTGTGGTATCTCTACTTCTCTGCATCTTTATAAATACCCATACTTTTTATTAATTTAATTATAATGTTTATAAGGCCCGTTAATACCCTGCTCTCTCTTTTATTACTTTGTTCAGTAACTGTTTTTGCTCAAAAAAAATCTGTAGCAAAATATCCCAGCCTGTTATGGGAAATTACCGGCAACGGTTTAGCCAAACCATCTTACCTGTTTGGCACCATGCATGTAAGCAGCAAAATGGTATTTCATTTAAGCGACTCGTTTTACATGGCGCTTAAAAGTGTAGATGCTGTGGCACTTGAACTTAACCCCGAAGTATGGCAGGGACAGATGGTAGATATGAACCGCATCAAAGAGAATTATACAGATTTTGTACAGGCTCCCAAAAGCGATTATCTGAATCAACATTCTTTCCGTATTTCAAAATATGATGATGCCCTGAAAGCTGCCATGAGTACCGAACCTACCGTTGTAAACAGTTTGCTTTACAGATCGTATAAAGCTAAGGAAGATTTTGAAGAAGATACTTTTCTGGACCTGTACATTTATCAAACCGGAAAAAAACTTGGAAAACGGGGTGCAGGCGTTGAAGATTATTTTGAAACAGAAAAAATTGTGATGCAGGCTTATGCCGATATGGCCACAGAAAAAAAGCGCAAATCATTTGATACTGATGGAGAATCACGCTACGATATTCTGGAAAAAACCCAGGATGCTTACCGCCGCGGAGACCTGGACCTGATGGATTCTTTAGACAGAATGATGGACCGGTCAGAAGCATTTATGGAAAAATTTCTTTTTAAAAGAAATGAGATACAGGCAAACTCAATAGATACTATTATTAAAAAAAGTTCGCTTTTTGTTGGTGTTGGTGCAGCACATTTGCCCGGCGAAAGGGGCGTGATTGAAATATTACGCAGGATGGGCTACCAGCTTCGGCCCATACAAATGACCGACCGCGATGCTGCGCAAAAAGAAGGTATTGATAAGCTGAAAGTTCCGGTAAATTTTTTAACCCAAACTGCTGATGACGGTTTTTTTACAGTTGCCATGCCGGGCCCTTTATTCAAATTGAGTAATGATTACAGGCAATTAGACAGAAGGCAATACTCCGACATGAGTAATGGAACATATTACCTGGTAACACGCATAAAAACACACGCCGCATTTCTTGGCCAAACCGAAAAAGATGTATTAAGTAAAGTAGATAGTATTTTATATGAAAACATCCCCGGAAAAATTTTGTCGAAAAAGCCAGTCATCAAAAACGGCTATGCAGGCTTTGATATCAGCAACCGCACCCGGCGTGGAGATTTGCAGCGGTATAATATTTTTATTACTCCCTTTGAAGTGCTGTTGTTTAAAATGAGTGGCAAAGAAAATTATGTAGATGGGGAAGAAGCCGAACGTTTTTTTTCATCTATACAATTTAAGGAAGTAACACACACCGCAGTTAACTTTCAACCGGTGCATGGAGGCTTTACGGTAAAATTTCCTCAACAGCCTGTTGAGCATTTAAATACCGATAATACCGACCGGATAGACCGTTGGGAATATGAAGCAGTTGATAATGCCACCGGCGATGTATTTCTGGTGCTGAAAAAATCGGTGTATAATTTCCGTTTTCTGGATGAGGATGATTTTGACCTGGGCCTGATTGAAGAGTCATTCAGAAACCCCGATAACTTTGATAAACAAATCAGCAGGGAACGAAAAAATCAGAAAGGTTATCCGGGTCTTGATGTGCGGGAGAAATTAAAAGACGGTTCCATTGTATTTGCCAGGTATATCATTAAAGGCCCGCATTATTATGTTATTGCAGCCAAAAGCAAAAACAAAAAGGCCGATTTCAGTGCTTATTTTAATTCCTTCCGTTTTACAGATTTTCAATACAAGGCTGCCACTGCATTCGTAGATACATTCCTGCATTTTACAGTGAATACACCCGTAGTGCCGGAACTGAATAATGAGATACGGGCCCTTACAGAGCATGCTTCGGGCGATATGGCTAATGGAAATAATGCTAACGGATATTTCAGTTATTGGCCTAAAATAAAAAGTGGTTTATTTAAAAGTGATGCAACCGGCGAGATGATTTGTGTAAGCATACAGGAGTACCCAAAATATTTTTATGCAAAGGATTCGGCAAGGTTCCTGGCAGATGAAACAAAAAAATATTTTGAAAAGAGCAGCCTGGTATTGTATAAAATAGATTCTTTCATTTTGAAAAATAATGTAAATGGATACCGCTTCAGCCTGCGGGATACCGGTTCGTCACGTACCATAAACCGGATGCTGATGCTTAAAGATAATTATGCATTCGGGCTGGTTACCATGGGAGATACCCTGACAGGAGAAAGTAGTTTTGTAAAATCTTTTTTCAACAGCATTATTCCTGCAGAGATAAAACTTGGCAGGGATATCTATGGCAGCCGGGTGAATGAATTTTTTGCTGACCTGTTCAGTAAAGACAGTGCAACACAAAAAAAAGCGCAGCAATCCATTTCCAGTATTTATTTTGGTGAGGAGGCGGTACCACAGCTTGCTGCCGCCATAGCCAGGTTAAACCTTACCGATAAAGAATATTTCAGCAGTAAATCAAAATTGATAGCAGAGTTGGGGTATATAAAAGATACAACCCATCCGGTTGTTGTTAAGCTGCTTAAAAAAATATTTGAACAAACTGCCGACACCAGCCTTTTTCAAAATGAAGTATTTAATGCACTTGCCAGGCACAAAACCAGGGAAGCCTACGGGTTATTTAAAGAATTGATATTGCAGGACCCTCCGGTTTTTTCTGACAATTATGAATACAGCAGTATGTTCAGGAACCTCAACGATTCTTTATTGCTTGCCAGGCAATTATATCCGGAATTACTGCAACTGTTAACCCTGAGTGATTATAAAGACAATGTATTGTCGCTGCTGGTTACATTGGTTGACAGTAATCTTATTAATGCCGCAGATTATGAGACCTACTTTACAAAAATATATTTTGATGCAAAGGTTGAACTGAAAAAACTGCAGATAAAAGATGAGAAAATTATGGAGAATGAACTGGTGAAAGAAGCTGATGAAAACATTACCTCAATTACAGGTTATGGTCGTTACGGACAAACTGACCTTGATAATTACAGTGTTTTGCTGGTTCCTTTTTATGATAAGAAAAAAAATGTACCCATTTTTTTTGAACGCCTGTTGCAATCCCGTGACCCTGAAATAAAGTTAACAACTGCGGTTTTGTTGCTGCGCAATAAAATAGCTGTTGCCGACAGTATTTTAAATAACCTGGCAGCCGACGATATGTACAGGAGAAAGTTGTATGTAAAGCTGGAAAAGATAAAACGATTAGATAAATTTCCGGCACAGTATAAAAACCAGTTGGACATGGCAAGAAGTTTTTTGATAGCGGATAAAAATTACAGCAAGGTAGATTCTGTTGTATTTATAAAAAAGCAACAGGCTGCATACCTGGATAAAAAGGGAATGGTTTACTTTTTTAAGTACCGTGTTAAGAAAGAAGATGACTGGAAGATGGGCATCAGTGGTTTACAACCCGTAGATGAAAGAAATATTTTTACAGATGATATGCTGACCAGTATGACCGACAAAAAAATTAAAAAAGATGAGCCGGCCGAAGATCAGTTCAGGGACCAACTGAAAAAAATATTATTCAATTTTCATCCGGCTGCCAGAAATTTTTACGGCTATAACAAATATGCTGATTACAGGGCAATAGACAGCTACGAGGATTGATGGATGCTTTTTCCGGGTATGGCATTAAGCAGGTTTTTGGTGTAGGCATTGGCAGGATGATGGTAAACCTGGTCTGCAGTGCCTTCCTCCACAATTTTTCCTTTGTACATTACCAGTATGCGGTTGCAGATATAATGCACAACAGATAAATCGTGCGAAATAAAAATGGCCGTGAATCCAAATTCAGCTTTCAAACCATTCAGCAAATTTAGTACCTGTGCCTGCACACTTACATCAAGTGCCGATACACTTTCATCAAAAATTAAAAAAGATGGATTGAGTGCCAGTGCCCGTGCAATACAGATGCGTTGCCGCTGCCCGCCGCTGAACTGGTGAGGGTAGCGGTGAAAATGGCTGGTATCTAGGCTCACCTTCTCCAGTAGCTCCATTACTTTTTCTTTGCGTTGTTTGTTGTTATTTAAAACGGAATGCACTTTCAATGGCTCCAGTATTGCATCGCCAATTGTAATGCGTGGGTTTAGTGAGCCATACGGATCCTGAAAAACAATTTGCAGATCTTTACGTATTTTACGCAGCACTTCGGCATTGGTATTTATAAGATCATTTCCATTAAGTAAAATCTTACCCGATGTGGGCTTGATCAATTGTAAAATACTGCGGCCTAAAGTTGTTTTACCACAACCGCTTTCGCCAACAAGGCCAACAATGTCGCCTTGCTGCACAGTAAAGCTTACATCATCAACAGCCTTAAAATACTGAGTTGCTTTGCCAAATAAATTTTTCTTTACAGGAAATGAAACCGACAAGTTTTGAATTTCAAGAACTGCAGTTAGTGGTTTGTATTTTGTAGTTTGTTGTTCTTCAGGAGCGGATGTTTTTTCAATCAACACCTCCGACTCATTGATGAAATCGCTCACTAGAGGCAGTCGTTTTCCTTTTGGTTGACCGGCGGGGCGGCAGGCCAGTAAAGCTTTTGTGTAAGGATGCTGCGGGTTATTTAAAATGTCTTTTGTAAATCCCTGTTCCACAATTTCACCATTGCGCATTACCACAATTTTATCTGCAATATCTGCAACAACACCCAGGTCGTGGGTAATAAAAATTACCCCCATGTTATTTTGTTGTTGTAACGATTTTATAAGTTCAAGAATTGTCTTTTGCACGGTTACATCTAATGCAGTGGTTGGTTCATCTGCAATCAGCAGTGCGGGATTACAACTCATGGCCATTGCAATCATTACCCGTTGCTTTTGGCCACCGCTGAGTTCATGAGGATAACGGGAAATTAAATTGTCAGGATCAGGTAAATTAACTTTTTCGAAAAGTTCAATCGTTTTTTTTCTGGCTGTTTCTTTATTTACTTTTTGATGCAACTGTATTGCTTCCATTACCTGGTAACCACAGGTAAAAACCGGGTTTAATGAAGTCATAGGCTCCTGGAAGATCATGGCAATTTGATTACCCCGTATGCTGTTTATTTCCTTATCAGATAATTTAAAAAGATCAACAGGCTGCTGATGCGCATTAAAAAATAAAGCCTTGCCCCTCACTACTGCCTGCTTTGGTAATAATTGCAAAATGGATAAAGCAGTAACCGATTTGCCCGAGCCGCTTTCGCCAACAATGGCCACAAGTTCTCCCTTGTTTATTGAAAATGAATTTGATTTTACAGCCGCAGATATGCTGCCATCTGATGTAAAATGGATATTAAGCCCCTCAATACTTAATAATGGCTCCATTTTATTTCTTAATTATTTTGATGGGAAGTATTTTGCCTGGAACCTGGTAGTATGCCATACAAACTATGCAGGGCTTTGTTTCGGCGGTATCTATCATAAAATAAAATTCATCGCCTTGTTTTATAGAATCAGGGAAATTGCAGGGATTTGCCAATGCAAAAACATTGCTGTATGATCTTTTTGTTGTTTCATCTGTCCAGGCACCTACAATTTTGGATGTATCAATATTTCCTTCGGTAAGCTTTATCGTGTAATTCATACAGATTGCCTTAATCTCCAGTCTTCCCTTAAATATGTCGCTGTTTTTTTCTTTTTTATTACAGTTTTCAGCAGATATTGTAAGAAAAAAAATAAGGGATAAAAAGAAAAGCCGTTGCATGATCTAGAATTTTAGATGTCTTACAGTTAACCCATCATTGATTAGTTGTTTCAAAGAATCAATACCGATCTTTAAGTGGCGCTCAACATATTCTGTTGTAACTTTTTTATCGCTCTCTTCTGTTTTTATGCCTTCCGGTATCATTGGGCTGTCGCTAACCAGCAACAAAGCCCCGGTTGGAATTTTATTGTAAAAGCCAACTGTAAAAATGGTTGCCGTTTCCATATCAATAGCATAAGCCCTTACTTTTTGCAGGTATTCTTTAAAAACTTCATCATGTTCCCAAACCCGCCGGTTGGTGGTATAACATACGCCGGTCCAGTAGTCACAGTTAGAATCCCGGATGGTTGTTGAAATGGCTTTCTGCAAAGCAAATGCAGGCAGGGCCGGTACTTCCGGCGGAAAATAATCGTTTGATGTTCCTTCGCCCCGTATGGCGGCAATGGGCAAAAT
>JBKJLT010000513.1:0-3754 GCA_046596765.1 Ferruginibacter sp.
GTAATTTTTCTATCGCCCAGATCCATATCGTAATAAAAACCTTTTTCCACAGCCGGGCCAACCCAAAACTTTACGCCGGGAAAAGCTGCTTCAACAGCCTCAGCCATTAAATGGGCAGATGAATGCCAGAAAGTTGCTTTGCCATCGGTATCATCCCAGGTAAGTAATTTAAGAGAGGCATCAGCATCTATGGGCCTGTGTAAATCCCATACTTCGTCATTGATGCTGGCTGCAAGTACTTTGCGTGCCAGCCCCTCACTGATGGATTTTGCAACATCAAATGCAGAACTTCCCTGCTCATATTCTCTTACTGCGCCATCGGGCAATGTTATCTTTATCATATCTTTATTTATCAAGTCATTGGTCATTGAGTCATAGGGCATTGGTCATTCAGTCATTTAGTTATTACCCATTTGCTATGAGCATCTAAACTAATTCACCAAAATTACTGAATGACAAATGACCAATGACTAATTTTAAGTTGCAAATTTAACGAAGTATTAGCTATGGAAAAATTAATCTAAAATATCTTTGTAAAATATGAAAGTGAAATTGTTTGCTTTAGTGTTATTAATGATGAATTCTACAGCTTTTTCACAATCATTAGAAGGTGAATGGAATGGATATTTTACATCTAACCCTTATGGGAATAAAACTAAAATCATACTTTTCTTCAGCAAAATAAATGATTCAACATTTAAAGGAATAAGCACAACAATTGTTATCTCAAATAATCAGCCTGATACGGCTATTTGTGTTTTAGAAGGAGGATTTTTAAAGAAGAACATTTTATACCTCGAAGAAAAAAGATCATTAAAAGATTTCAATGAATCAGATCCCGGTCCTTGTTTCCAACTAATGAAGCTTTATTATTTCAAACGTAAAAAAAAGTATGAACTGCATGGTGAGTGGTTTTCGGAAGGAAAAGATTGCGATGGAAATGGCAGTATATTTTTAACTAAAAGTTTTTAAACGAAAATGAAAAGAATTTTACATTTACTAATTACTATCCTTTTTTCAACAACAGGATTTGCCCAAAACTTTACCGGCCAATGGAAAGGGGAATTTATAGACAAGAGCACATCCTTTACCGGCTGGGGTGGCGACCGCTGTGAATATGTTTTGGAACTGGAAGGCCGTGGTACAAAAGTTACCGGCTATTCCTACACCTATTTTAGTGATGGAGGAAAAAAATATTATACCATTTGTAAATTAAGTGGCACCATAAATAAAGCAAGCAAATCTATTGAAGTAAAGGAAACAGAACGAACCAAAACAAATGTACCGGTAACAATCCGAAATTGTTTTCAGATACACCGCTTAACTTACTTTCAAAAGGGTGATGAACAATCGCTGGAGGGCACATGGGTGCCGGTGCCAAACCAGCAGGGCGATTGCGGATTTGGAACAACTATGTTAACCCGCAGGATCTTACAAAAAAACCCGGCTTATTTCAATAACCCAGTTACCAAAACAAAGCCGGTTGTTAAAACTAATGCCACTCCACCGGTAATTGTGAAAAAACAACCCAATACTTCAACAGAAAAAGTGGCTCCTAAAAAAAATACAGTTCCTCCGGCAGTTAAAGTTCAACCCAAAAAAATAACAGGGCCGGTTGTTAAAGCAGAAGTAAAAAAAGTAACAGAAACTCCTCTGATACAAAAGGAAGTTGTTACTAATAATTTACCAACTCCGCCCCCAGTTATAAAAACAGAGCCGCCACAAAATAAAGTTGCAGATGACTCATATAAAAAACGCAACAGCGAGCTTATAAAAACCATAGAAATAGACAACAATAGCTTCACTGTTGATTTATATGATAACGGAGAAATTGACGGTGACAGCATTTCTTTATTTTTTAATGGTAAACTCCTCCTGTCTCACAAACGGCTTAGTGACAAGGCAATAAGGCTTAAACTGGATGTGGATGCCAACCAGAATGTAAATGAGTTGATTATGTATGCAGAAAACCTGGGAACGATTGCGCCAAATACTGCCTTAATGGTTGTAAATGATGGTGATAACCGCTATGAAGTACGCATTTCATCTGATCTGCAAAAAAGCGGGGTTATCAGGTTTATACATAAGCAGAAAACAAAGCAATAAAATAACCGGTTGTACGTTATTCATTCAACCAATATTTTATTACCGATGAAAACTACTTATACCGTATTGCTTCTTGTAGCATGTTTATTTTCCCTTTCCACTTTCATTAATTCATGCAGTAAGGCCGATACCAGCATCAATTTACCAAAAGAACAACTGGTAGTAGGTAAATGGGTTATTAACCGTGTGCAGCTTAAGATTTTTCAAAACGGCGTGTTTGTTAAAGACACCATCATAAAATCTACACCAAAGCCTGAAAATATGGTGAAGTTTGGTGCTGATGGATCATTTGAATACAAACTCAACAGTGTTACCTCTGATTTAGGTACATACGAATTTGCAGGATCTGGCAAACTCGTTACAAATTCTTCCCCAAAAAGTTATAACTGGACAATGATTACCCTCACGGATGTATTGTTCACGCTTGTTTCCAAAGGCCCGGATCCCGCTTTCCCAGGCACTTATGTGGAGCGGTATCAAACATTCACACGCTAACCCATTAGTAATTTATATTTTAACCCTGCATCAGTTTTAAGCTGATGCTTTTTTGTTTTTGGAGATTTGCCTTCGGCAAAAATTAGTTAGCCACAGAGGAACGGAAACACAGAAACCCGATTTGTATTTTTCCGTGATTCAGTGGCTCAGTGGCAAACCTGATTTTGCCGAAGGCAAAACCCTTTAAAGATTGGCTAAGAGAAAAAAGAAAATTATTTATTCCCTTCGGGAATATAGTAATTGCCACAGAGGCACGGAAACACAGAAACTCAATTTGTATTTTTCCGTGCTTCTGTGCCTCAGTGGCAGATCCCCTTTCTCAGCGAAGCTGAGAAAAAAATATTTGCTTCTATGAAATTTTAAAATTTTACATTCCAGGTAATTGCAGGTATTACAGGAAATAAAGAAACCTGTTTGGCCTGTATCTCCAGCGTACCATTAAAAGGGCTTCCGGTTTGATCGAAGTAAACGAAGTAAGGATTTTTACGGTTGTATAAATTGTACACACTGAATACCCACTCGCTTTTCCATTTACGTTTCAGATTTTTCTTCGGGGTCATAATGGCTGCAAAATCAAGGCGGTGATAAGATGGTAACCGATATTCATTAATGCGGCTGTACTGTTGGGTAAGTATTCCTCCAACAATATAAAAACGCTGCGGCAATGTTACTGCATTACCCGTACCAAAAACAAAGGATGCAGATAATTTCCATTTTTTGTTCAGTTCGTAAATGGCCACTACACTCATATCATTTCTGCGGTCGTACTTTGCGGGGTATTTTTTGCCCTCGTTCAATGTGGCGAATTTACGCCAGGTCCAGCTTAAGGTGTAGCCCACCCAACCTGTTAACCGGCCTTTTGTTTTATTAATAAAAAACTCGGCACCATAACTCCAGCCTTTTCCAAATGTGAATGAATTTTCTGTATCATCCAGCCCGGTTGGTGTGTATCCTTCTTTATATTCAATCTGGTTCTGCATTTGTTTGTAATAAAGTTCAACGGAAGTTTCATACATGTTATCTTTAAAATTTTTAAATAATCCGGTGGCATATAACCAGCTAATCTGCGGCTTAACTTTATACGTACTGGGCACCCATATATCGGTTGGCAATGTAGTGCCGGCATTACTCACTAAATGTATGTATTGCAAAT
>JBKJLT010000213.1:0-4389 GCA_046596765.1 Ferruginibacter sp.
TCAAACCGCAGTTGTACCACATTCATAGGAGATAATACAGTTTTCCTCATTAGTTCCACAAACCCTTACCGGTGCATAGGGTTTGCGCATCGGAGCTTATAAATTTACAGGTATATACGCTTAGACCGCACTATTCCTTTTGTTTACACCAAAATTTTATAGTGTTTTATTTCCATTTTTAGGACATTGTTGCCTTTTCTTTTGTGCTTTTACTGTTTTGATTTAAAAATTCCACAACCGGGAAATATTAAATCCAATCACAAACTGCCCTTTTGTAAAATCATTCTGATTAAACATCTGGTTGCTTTGAGGTACAATACCATAATAATTTCCCGCAAATACCTGAAAAGCGTGTGCACTGGTGGTTGTTTCAAAACCAAATGAGACATTCGGGTGTGGATTATTTGTCGGATGCTGGGTAAGTGGCTGGTCATATCCAACCAGAATAGCTGATTTTTCAGATATTCTGTATCTACCCAGCACAGATATAGCCAAATGACCATTTTTCATTTTATTCTGAATCTCACCCTTACTGTCAACATATCCTTCTACATTATTGAACCATGAAAAACCGGGAGCTACCTGCAAAGAAAATTTTTCGGATATTTTCCGGGCAATGATCAACTGGTTGAAATAAGAAAACCGGTGAACACCATTGCGGAAATTGCTTTTTTTCCGGGCATCAATAACCATGTTTCCAAAATAAGTAACACTAACAGGCATTTGTCCAGGGGTTTGCTCCAGCAATGCAATTTTGGCATTCAGGTCAACCTGCATCCGTTCTTTGGTAATACCCGCACCAACAAATAATTTTTTTATGGGTGCGTAGCTAAGTCCCAGCCTGATATTAGAAGGCGCAAAAATACCGAACAGGTCTTCCGATCCATTATTGACTGTTCCAAAACGGTGCTGAATATCCATTTCCAATGTTCCCTTTATGGGTACCATCACCGTTTGATTATCCATTAACCAAACACTTCCAAAAGTGTTTTTTACAGGTTTTACTTTTTTTACCACTGGAGCTTTTGTGGAATCCTGGGCAAATATATTACCCGGATGTATGCAAAGCAGCAGTACAATAGCAAAACAACTGCGTTGTAAAAATAATAATTGATTATTTACATACTTTTTCATAACGTGTTTTTTAATTGTTTTGAGCTCCTTGTTTAATCCATGCAAGAACCAATGCATTGTACTCCTTATTGATCCCTCCAACCGGCATGGGAGTGGTTTTTTTACCGGCCATCCATAGATACAGTACACTGTTTTGCGGATTGCCGGTATTTATATAATTACCATTGGTTAATGAAAGGAAAGCACTATTGGTGCTTAAATCAGGGGATTTACCTCCGGAACTGTGACACCCGCTGAAATTACAGCTACTATTAAATATGGAGATAATATCACTGGAAAAATTTACGGGTCTTGTTATGTTTTCTCCGGTATCAAAAATGACAGTTTTGTCTTTGTAACACCCTGACAGCAGGTAAACAGCCGCAATCACCAAAACACCCCCCATTATTATTTTTTTGCGTAACATGTTTTTATGTTTTAAAAAATTAGCAATGACGGGTATTTCTATTTTTTAAATTTCAACACCAGGTTGGGCTTGATAGAGTGTGCAATCTGTGCATTCTCAAATATTCCAATACCAAAATACTGATCAGCTAAAGAAGAAAAATCTACATCATAAACTGCATCACCGGTATTTAAAGCTCTTTTGAATTCCAGTATCCAGCCACTGCCTGTATAAGTAGCTTTGCAGGAAATATCGCCACGGCTGCCAGTATAAGCATTGATAGTAAGGCCGGGAATAGATTTTGCACCCAGACCAAGTCCGATCCTTTGATAATCAGTTCCAACAGTAGGATCAATTGTAGTTGCGTCACTTAAGGTAAGTACACCAGTTGCTGATACAGCAGTAATGGTTTTGGCAGTACCGGCAGTTATTTCAGACATTAAAATCCATCCATAGTTAGATTTAGAAGGAATTACATATTTAGGAACAGTAACTGTTACGGCGGGTGATGATCCGGTTACCACAAGGCTTTGTACATTATTAGTATAAACGTCTTCCCCGGGATCACCTTGTCTTCCATTAGGATACTTGTTAATTTGATTTTGGTCCTCAAATTGAAAACCTCCATTTACACCACCCCGAACAGATTTCCAATGCCACATATCAATTTTTTCACTTGCAGTATTGGTAAAGTGGCGGCTTGAACCATCAGATGCAGGTAAACCTGTATGGCATGATTTATAACAAGTTGCAGTATTCCAGCCTAAAACAGAGTTATTGATATTCCAGAGGAAACCAACTTTATCTTCATAAAATGCAGGACGGGTTATAGCGCCTGTGACACTGAATGTAGGAGATCCTTTTTCCTGAGCCCATAATTGAGTAACAGGATCAAAATACCATGGCTGACGGGATAAAGATTGGGTAGGGTCAGCCCATTCAAGAAGGAAGTAAATATTGGCGGCATCATAGGCAGAACGTAATGTTACCGTAGGAATAATATTACCTGTATAGCCCCGGAAAACATCCCCGGTTACTTCAGGTACTGCTGTACTGAATTGTAGCTTGGGGCTGTTTTCCCACATAGCATCAATGGTGCCGTCAATAGTGGGAGGAGCGTTAACTTTTACAGAAACAAGGTCAGTGGAACTGTTAAAAGATTGAGGAACGTCTAATACCTGGTTGCCTTTTGTACAGCTTACTACATAACCAACAGCCAATATAATGGATGTAATTACCCATACGTATTTTGTTTGTAAAAGTTTCATAAAACTGGATTTAAATAGTATAAAAAATTGTCATAAGTATACTTGCAATTTATTTACACTTTTTTTACAATTGCATGACATTCATCAACGCTATTTATGATTGATATCAGGATAAGTTGCACCGGATAATTTATAAACCTTTTCATGCCAGTCAAGAGTGTTTTTTGGGTCCCGGCCAGGTTTTTAATGCGCTAAGTGTGTAACCGTAAAACAGCCTGACACGAAAATACCGGGAATGTGACTACAGAGGAAAGTGAACAAAAGCCTTATCCTTTCATTTTTGATGGGTCCAAATTACTGAAATGGCTAAATCAGTTATCAGCACCTGCAAATGGTTCCTTAAAGTGTTTTTTCTATAACAGGGTTTGAACAGAGGGTATTGATGTTCATCAGGTAATTATGAAATGAGATTACCGTGGTATTCATGGGAGAATCCATTACATATTAAAATAAAAACCAACTTCGTATCTATATTCATGATATCAATCAGTATGGGACAAATTGTTTTTCATATTGTTCCATTTACCCAGCTAATGCACTACTTCCGGTTTTCTTCAGGCACAGTTTGCTATAAAAAAATCCTCTAACATTTTACATTAAAGGACCTTTTAAATAAGGATTGTATCATTTCTCAAACAAATACCATCAGTTATCATTAGTTCCACAACCGGGTAATATTAAATCCGATCAGGTATTGGCCCCCTTCTACTTTTGTACCGGTTATTTTGTTGGTATAGGTAAAAGGGCTGTTTGAATTATAAAGATTATCACTTTGCTGGTTCAGTAAGAAAAAATTCGTAAAAAATAACTGGAAACTATGCCCGCTGGTATTAAACTCCACTCCAAAGGAAAGATTAGGATTTGGGTTTCGGGTTGCATGTTTGGTAATGGGCTGATCATAATTAACTAACAATGACGTTACATTGGTCAGTTTGTACCTGGCCGATAGGGCAACAGCTATATGATCAAACTTCATGTCTTGAAAGATCTCTTTGCCGGTGCTGTCATTCTTAGTGTAATACCCGTTTACAGAATTCTGGTGCGAAATGCTAGGCGCTATTTGTATGGAAAGTTTTTCAGTAAACTTCCTCGCAATCAGCAACTGGTTAAAATAAGAATATCGCTGGGTGGTATATTTAAACAGGCTGTTATCGGCATCCTCCCTTGAATCATAGGCAACATTACCATAGTAGGTTACACTTACAGGGTATTTGCCCTTTGTCTGGGTTATGATACTGTACTTGGCGCTCAGATCCCATAACATGTTATTTTTGGTGATTCCGATCCCTACAAAAAGATTCTTTATAGGTGCATAATTCACCCCTAACCTGATATTGGAGGGCGCAAAAAAGCCCCAGAAATCCTTGTATCCTTTATTGATTGACCCAAACCGATGCATAATATCCATTTCCAGTGTCCCTTTTACAGGAACCATCACAGTTTGGTTATCGATGATCCAGACACTCGCGAAAGTATTTTTAGCGGGTTTGACCTTAGGTTTCGCTTGCGTAACAGTGGCAGCAGCGGTGCTGTCATCCTGGGCTAACCCCTTTTCATTCAGCATAAACAGGCAAAACAAGAGGAAAACACCGGATATCAGCC
>JBKJLT010000244.1:0-8906 GCA_046596765.1 Ferruginibacter sp.
TATTTAATTTTTACTTTGCCCCATTGCTTTATCCTGAATTTTCCACCAGCGTACAAAATTGCAAACCGTTCTTCATTTAAATAATTTTCGCTGATGAGTTCGCTCAGCAACTCATCCACTTCTTTCTTATTCATACCAAAACTGTACAGTTTTTCTTTTACTTCACTGTGGCAGCGTTCCTGGTAAGCGCAATATTGTTTGGCTTTTTGCAGGGCCTCTTCTTTTGAAAAATATTTGTAGTTCATTGAGGTAAAAGTAAAAAATAATCCCACAAACACTAAGAACACAAGGAATCAAACTTTGGCAAAGTTTTAAAAACGTGTTGCTATACATTCAACCCTAAGCAACTTTGCCAAAGTTAATTCGGGTTTTGCCTTCGGCAAAAGGGTTTGCCACAGAGGCACAGAAGCACAGAAACTCAATTTGTATTTTTTCCTTGCTTCTGTGTTTCTGTGGCAAGGAAGTTATAAAAGCGCAGCTTTTGTAACCTAATTTTCTTTTTTAGGCTTTCTGTCCTTATCGGGGTTTATAAAAAATATAATTGGCTCACTTCTGCCTTCGCCATTGCCATCTGTTTGTGTTACGGGCTTATGGTCTTTATCAAGCGATTGTATTGTCCAGATGAATGTTGGCAATTTTTTTGTTTCATTATCGTAAGGCATAAAAGACAATTGTGGCTGCCATATATATTGTGTGGCTACTAAAATTTCTTTATCCAGCAAAGGCTGGTTGCTGCGTAAAGCCTGCACCGGGTTTTGTGTTGGCAACACTTCAAATACCTGAATGCGGTAAGTAACCGGTGTTGTAGCTTTTGGCACAACTGGTGTCCATCTAAAAATTATCGCTGTTTGTGCTTTTTTTGCATCCAGTATTTCTTCGTTATACGGTTTCATTAAAATGGGCAGTTGTGTAGTAGCCAGGTAAAAGTTTTTGCATTGCACTTCTCCTAACGGGCCATAGTCTGTAGGCCTTACAGGTTGCACACAAATCATATAATTATCTGCAGGTAGTTTTCCGGTTCTTTCTAACGATATTTTGTATTTACCTGTAAACACCATAAACTCCAGCGGCATTACATCGTTGGCTACCAAAATTAATGTACCGGTTGAGCTTGGCGTAAATACAGGCACTCTGGCTAAATCGGCCGAGCCGATAACGGTTCCATCAAGCGTTTTAATTTCGGTTTTTATTTTAAACTGTGCGCCGATGGCTCCTTGTGCAGTAACAATCAAGGTAAGCACTTCACGCCTGTTGCTCCACTCCGATAATTGTGCAGGAGGTTGTGCAGCAACTATTAAATTAAATCTTATCTGTGCCGTTGCGGTGGCCAAAATAAAGATTGTAATAAAGGATGCTATTAATTTTTTCATGTCTTTTGTTTTTTTGAACAGGCTATGTAAATTTTCTGTTGTTGAAAGTTACGATAGCGGCTTGTTCATTTTTGTTTTTTTGTGTCAAAGCGATATTGAAATCCTGTACGGCAGCTCGTTTCTGTATAATTAGCGCCGTTGGGTAAAATCTCGTTACCGTATTTAAAATAATTGGTGGTTAAAAAAGTTGCCCAGGTAAGTTTCTTTGTTAATTTAAAATCGATATTGCAACTGGCAATTAAATTATTGCTGCTGCTGAAATTGTTTAATTTACCCAATGTGTATTGCAACTGGCCTCGTAGGCGCATTTTCTTTTTTACAGCAGGCATACTTAAAGCGGCACTTAAAGTTGCCAGTGTAATTTTAGCACCGGGCACATTATTATAAAAATACAAAATGCTGAAATCGGGTGCTATTTCCTTTTCGAGGTAAGTTGGTACATAGGTAAGCAAGCCGGTGTGTGTATTGTTAGATGTAGTAAGACCCGTGATAACATCCCTTTCGTCGTACTTACTGTAATTGTAACTCATACTTATCAGGTGAATAATTTTTTTACCCGTAAATGTAAAAGTTGGGTTTATACCCAGATCGTTACTTACATTTTTAATGCCAAATGGATTAAAGCCACTGGCAGCCTGAAAACCAAAATTATTGTAGTTAACATTTAAACTGAATTTATCGCTGAACTGAGTAAACCAGTTGAGGTTACCAATAAACTGTTTAGCTTTTAATGCGGTGTTATTTACATTATTTACCCGTTGCCCAATACTGGCCACAATATTCATTTTATTTTTCCAGGCATTTATACGGGTGTTCAATGTATAATCTAACCGGTCGTTTTGCATAAAAGGATAACCAATAGTTTGAAAACCTGCGCCCAGGTATTTAACCATTACGCCCAAATCAAGGTTCTTTCCTTTTTTTCCAACGGCAAGCTGACCGGCATAATCGGTTAGGGTAGATGTGTGTGCTTCAATAAAAGGTTTCAGGCTTTTAAGCACCGGGCTTAAAGGTGTTGCCACATCTTTTGTAAAAGTAGATTGGGCACCTTCGGCTTTAAAATAAAATCCTTTTTCCAGGTACACATCCGAAACCAAACTTATTACTACACCTTCTTGCGGCCTTACGGTAAGTGGTGCCGGTGAGGCTGAAGCTGGCACATCTTTTCCTTTGGCAACGTTCAACGCAAATAAATACGAGCCTTCTTTTTCTGTACCAATCTGCGCCATCCAGTTTTTACGCTTGTAAGCGCCGGTAACTGTTGGCGGACCTAAAACATAATTTATACCCTGTTGCGATATGCCGGTGAAAAATTTAAACAGAAAAGTTTTGGGCCGTAAATCAAACCCAACGCCAAACACCCCAATATCTCCGGTTGAAAGATCGGAGTATTTTAAATACTGTGTACCCAACTGCAGCTCGGCCCATTTATATTTTGGATTAAGACCAAAGCTGTTCATTGGATTTGTGATAAACTGGCCAAAGCTTGGTTTTTTAATACCAGCATACGGGCCTGCAAAGTTGGTTGGTATTGCCGCAAAATTAAAATTAAATGGCAGGCTGAAATTTTTACCAAACTTAAATGTTGGTGTAAAATTAAAGCGCACCTGGTTCCAGGGGCGGCGGGGCTGATAGCCTGTCCAGCCCGATGGGCTGCGGCTGAGGCCATACCCTTCGTAAGTAACACCCATGGTACCGCTGATGTTTAATTTTTCTTTTACTTTGTCCTTTGCTTTTGCCAGCAATAGCGAATCATTAATTTTCTGAGCATGTGATGCAGCAGCAAACATGCAAAGAAAAAAACTGCTGGTTATAATTTTTTTTCTGATCATAAAATCGGTTTGGGTTTGGGTTTGGTTTCACGCAGAGGTGGCGGAGGAGCGGAGGACGCTGAGGTTCTCTGCTTTCTCAGCTCCTTTGCGTTCCCTGCGTGAAACTTTTAAGTTCCTTCAATATAATTATTCGCAATCCTTTTTAGTCCGTCTTTTAATTTTTCAACATTAAAATTAATTAGCAGTCCGATTGAAATGTTGGTAAACCTTAAATAAGTTAATGTTTGCATTTCTGATATTTTTGGCAATGATTCTAAAGACTTTATTTCAACAAGAACTTTTCGCTCAACAATCAAGTCTGCCCTGAAACCAATATCCATTTTAACTTCCTCAAACATCACCGGAACCGCTTTTTGCTTTTCAACAAATAATCCTCTTTTAACCAGCCTGTAAAATAGCAATTCTTCATAAACAGATTCAAACAATCCCGGTCCAATACTTCTATGTATATAAATACTTTCCTCAATTATTACTGATGTTATTTCATTTATGAGCATAGCATTTATTTTGATTTCACGCAGAGGTTGCGGAGGAGCGGAGGACGCAGAGAACTCAGCGCTCCCTGCTTATCTGCGTTCTCTGCGTGAAATCATTTTTTCTTTATCACAACTTTAAAACAAATAATCACTTCACATTCTTTACAATCTTTATCACGGAAAGTAAACTTAACACATATCTCTGCGGTCGCATCACAACAATCAAGCGGCGATGGTTTGGGTAAAATAAACCCAACAGTTACCGGTTGCACAATGCTGAAAACAGGGCCGCCATTACTCCATACAACTTCTCTGGGGTTGCTGTAGGCAGATAGAGAAGGCACATTAAGCGGTGCATTTGTCATTACACCAGCCAGGTTAACTTTTGGAATTACCGGACCCATTACATTACCATCATAAATACTGGCCCATCCTTTAGGTGAATTTTTACAGCCAATACATTGTTCAGGAAACTGGCTTGTTAAATTATAGCTCAAAACCTCTGCTCTTATCTCTGTTAATGATGCGCCGGTTAAGCCAGTAAAATTAAAGCTTTGGTTTACCAAAAGGTTTGTATTGCCAGGGCTCATGGATGTTGTCTGGCTTTGTAAAGTTGTCTTAATATCATAAGGGCAACAATCTTTTTCACAAACCACTTCAAAATTCAGTTTACATTCATTACACAGTTTTCCGCCGCAGTATACCATTAATATAATGCTGTAACTGCCTGCGGGCAGGCCACTCAGGCTTAATGGTAAATTGCCTGTCTGGCTTATTGGCCCTGTTAACTGGTACGAAATAGTTGCCGGACAGTTTGCAGGAATGCAGAAATAATTTGCGGTTAATGTTACGTTACTCAGGCAACTCACTTCAAAATGATCGCCACATTTTATTTTTTTGATGGCTTTGTTGATGATAAGTACCGGTTCTATTTCTACACCAGGCTTGTTACAATCACAGCCCTTGTCACAATCTTTTTTGATATTGATTTTACAACTGTCGCATTTCAAATCTCCACAGTAAGCGTAAATGGTTATGTAGTAAGAGCCGTTGGGCAAATTATATGGAATGGTGTAACTGCCAGTACCGCCGCCAATATAGTTGTTGGTATTGGCATCGTATAAATTGTAAACCACTTTTCCCGGACAATCTTTGCCTTTGCAGATATAAGTACCCGACACCATGAAAGAATCTTTGCAATTATTACCCTGTATCACATACTGGAACGGTTCTTTTTTACAATCAATTTTTGTTTGCTCGCCGGTGTTTATATTCGTCCACAACGGACCATCTTTCCAATAACTTTCTTTACAATTACATGTATCGCAATTCTTAACAAATACATTGTAAGCGGCTGTTGTTACTGTACAACCATTCATGGTTACGGTTGCTGTAATGGTGTGCGATCCTAATCCTAATGTGCTTAACGGGAATGTTGTACCTACGCCTCCGGGAAGCGACCAAACAATTGTGTATGTTGGTTGTCCGAATGTATTTGTTGGTAACGGAAACCGTAATTTATTGGTATCTCCTAAACAAATAGTATCGCATCCCTGCGGAAATAAAGCAACATACGGCAATGGTTTAATAGTTACAAAAGCAGATGCAGAGCATCCATAATTATCCATAGCCATCACACCATACATGCCGGCAGCCTGCACTGTATGCGTTTGACCAGTCTGTCCATTCTCCCAGACGTAATAATAACTTGCTGGCGAATTTGGTCCAGCAGTTGCATTTAATGTTACTGGTGCTCCCTGGCAAAGCGGGCCACCGGGTACAATGCTTACAGTTGGGTTTTGTGAGAATGCAATACAAATAGTATCCAGGTTGCAACAACCGGTTGTTACATCTGTTACTCTTACTATAAATGTATAAGTCCCAAATGTATTGATTGTGTACGTTAAATAATTAGTAGTGTTGCTGTTGAAAATTGGTGTGCCGGTGTTATTTAAATACCATTGATAATTATAATTAGGGTTGTAAGCATTGTTGGCATTTACAAATGGGTTTGATGCATTGTTTAATGTAAACGGAACACTAGCAATACAGTTGTTGGTATTGGCAATAATATTTGCCTGTGGTTTTGGATGATATACAACCGAAACCGTGTTTGATTTTACATTGCATAAATTAGGCAGGCTTTGCGCCTGTACATAATAGGTGCCGATGGGGCTTGGGCCTGTAATAGTATAAGTATTACTGCCCGATGGTGCTCCAAGCGAAACGCCGTTCTGGAACCACTCGTAATTGGTAAAGCCCGGCGTTGCAGTTATTACAGAGCCCGTGGTTAAGCATGGAGCCTGGCAAACTTTTATTACAGGCGATGGTGTAATACTTAATGCTGGCGGCGTAACCACATTTAAAGTTACTGATGTGTTGAAGGTGCAGCCAAATGCATCTGTAACCGTTAAACCAAGTATCGGGTTTGTGGGCACACCATTAAATGCATAACTCAACGAATTGTTTTGAGAAACAGGTGTTCCATTAACTGTCCATTGGTATTGAATACCCGTCATAGAACTACTGAAATTATAGCTTTGATTTTTACAAACTGTGGTTGGGCCGATGATGGTTAGCGGCGATGATGCAAAACTGAAACTGAACGTTTTAACATCGGTACAAACCTGGCCGGTGGCGTTGTTTGTTACGGTGATGGTCATAGTAACTGTAGGACTGCAACCTATCGTTGTATTTAAAGTATAAGTATTTCCAGAACCTGTTGGAGGCGTTCCGCAACTTGATGCCCAGGTAACAGAAGTTATTGTCCATCCTCCCAATACCTGCGATGTGTTGTTCATAACTATGGTATTGCTTCCATTTAATCCGCAGGAAACACTACTATTAAAATCGGCCTTAACCGGCACCTGTGCGTTGGTAATTACAGTAAACGGACAGCCATTACAAGTAACACTTGCAGTAACACCATAAACTCCTGCATTCAGGTAAGTATGAGTAACAGTTGTTCCGGTAGCAGTACCTCCGTCTCCAAAAGTCCAGCTAACAATTCCGCTGCATCCAGTTAAGTTAACACTGAATGTTTTTGGGTTACAGCCTGTTACTGTAATGGCACTTAACGGATTAGATATGGGTGGAACAGGAGTACAGCTACCCGGGCATGGCCCCGGAGAATACACAACAGTAATTGAATTTGAAGTAGCGACACAACCTCCGCAATTTATTCTCACATAATATGATCCGGCAGCATTTGTAAAATATGTAGCTAAAGTGGCGCCGAAGATTGGGGACCCGTTTAAATACCATTGATAAGTACATCCTACACCTAAAGTAAAAGCCTGGAAAGTTACAGAGGGTGTTAGGTTACACCAATATAAAGGATTGCCCGTTGAAATAGTTACTATTGGTAAAGGAACAGGCGCAACAGAGTAAGTTGCAACAGATTTACATCCGCCTGGAAAAATTACTACAACAGTATAGCTACCGGGAACAGTTACATTAATAACCTGTGTTGTTGCATTGGAACCGCCCGACCATTGATAGGTGCCGCCCGTCGGCGCTGATAATTGCAAATTACCTGCACACAAACTTCCGGTTGGCGTTATTGTAATTGTTGGGGGTAAAGTTGCTGTTACACTAATTGCACTGCTGGTGCCGCCGCAATTAGATACTGTAATGCTGCCGCTTGCATGTATTTCGTAAGTTGCGGTGCTGCCGCCCTGCGGACTAACCAAAGTTGCTGCAGGCGATGTACTCCAGGTAAAAGGGCCTGTGCCGGTTGCAGGGCCAACATTTATTTGCCCACCAATGCAGGCCGTAAAAGGGCCGCCGGTTAAAGTTGGTGCAGGCACTTGATTAACAGTAATAAAGTTAGATCCGGTACAACCATTCAATGTGGTTGATGCAGTTACCGTCCATGGTGCAGTGCCATTAAATATGATAGATGCGTTTTCATCGTAAGTGCCGTAAGGTGCAGGAGCTTGTGCTAATGCTGGCGTAACAGACCATGTAAAATTGCTGCCCGATGGTGTTGATGATGCTATATAATTGGTTAACACGCCAGGGCAAACCAAATTGCTTCCGCCCACCGTAACAACCGGCGATGGTTTTACAAGCACCGAAACACAAATCGGATTTGCATTGCAGTAATTAGGTATGTTAGCAGCAATTGGTTGTCCGCATAATTGATAAACGCCGCTGGTTAACCAGTTAACTTGAAAATTTGAAACCCCGTTTGGCCCGGTAGAAAAAGTATAGTCTGTTCCCAAAACACCGCCAGTAACCGTCCAGTCAGCCAGAGAAAAATCCTGTGTCATATACATACCGGTTGTGCCTGCACAAACACTCGTCATGCCGGTAATTTTAAACTTCGGTTTTACAGTGATGGAAAGTGTATAACTACCACCGCATTTCTTTTTTGTATTGGGGTTATAATAGTTAACAGTTAAAAGATAAGGTGTTGCACTCGGTGTTGTCCAGTTAATATTTATTTGTGGGTTATTAATGGGATAACCTGTAGGGTACATTCCTGAATTTACAATGGTTCCGCCGCCACTTAAAGTCCAGTTGTAAAATGTGCCGGGCATTACCGGTAAAGAATAAGTTTCGGTGCTGCCAACACAAACAACCGTGTTACCCTGAATTGGTATTGCAGGCCACACAATGTTTACAGGCAATGTTGTAGTGTTACAGGCACCGCAACCACTTGTTGTTAAAATGATGGTTACCGGCAATGTACCTGGTTGTGTATTACTCCAGGCAATACGAACACAGTTTTGTGTTGAAGAGCCAATAATAGTACCGGCTCCTGCAGGTATAGACCATGAATAACTGCCGCATGTTTTGGTACTACAGTAAGTTGCTGTATCGCCGGGACAAAGCATTTTATCGCAGCCGCTTATACCGGGGCCATCATTTACAACAATGGTTTGCCTGATGGTATCGGTGCAACCACATCCATAACTTTTGCTTTTTACAACCAAAGTAACAATGTAGCCAGGTGTATTATTTACTGTGGTATAAGTATGTTGCGGGTTAACATCGGTTGATGTTTGTCCATCGCCAAAATCCCAAAAATAAGTTGCGCCGCCAAGCGATGTGTTGTTAAACTGTATCAGGTTATTTATACAAACCGGACTTGATGGTGAAAAAGAAAAATTTGCAACCGGTTTATCCTGTAAACAAATATCGTAAGCAATTTTACGCACACAACTACCATCTGCATTGCTGATGGTTACAACAATGCTGCCCTTGGTTACATTGCCCCAGTT
>JBKJLT010000175.1:0-6513 GCA_046596765.1 Ferruginibacter sp.
ACACCGGCATCTGTGCGGGATGAGCCGGTAAGCTCAATCTTTTGCCTGTAAAAAATTTCGAGTGCTTTTTCCAGTTCTGCCTGCACAGAATTAGCATTATTTTGCTTTTGAAATCCAGCGTAATTGGTGCCTTTGTAAGAAACTTCAATAAAATAACGTGGCATAGCTTTTACATTAATGTTGAAGCATGGCTTTAAAACGATTTATATAATAGCTGTCTGCCAGTTGATTTGAAAGTGTTACAAAATTTTCTGCATCAGAAACATAAGGATAGGCTGACACATAAAATTTATATCTTTCTTCTTCCGTAATAAATAATACACCAAGGTTTTTGATGTGTTCTGTTGTGAAACAAGCAATGATAAACTGTTTTATTGCTAATATCCGCATAGCGGGTTCTGTTTTTGCTGCAGCCATTCTTTTACGCAGTTCTAAAAAATCATTTTGCGTTGCTGTTTTTTTACATTTAGTATTTACCTGCACTGTATCTGTTTTCAATCCTGAAATACTATCCTCCTGATTCTGGCTAATGGCTAAAGCATTCTTTTTTTTTGTAATTATAAAGTCGCCTTTTTTTATTGCCCCCGAATCCGGCTGCTGGTATGGATTCTGTAATTCCACATCAATAAACTTAACGTCTTTTACAACATCTATTTTCTTATTTGTAACAACCAATGAGTCAATACGCATCTGTTCATTTACATTCAGCAACAGTTGTTTATTTGTGGGGATGAATACATCAACCGTATCTGCCTCATCAATATATGTAACCGATAATCCTTCGTAAGCATTTTTTTGCCCGAGCTTTGAAATTACCGCTTTATTATTTATTATAATTACCGCTTCGGGCTGCACTGCTGTGGAAGGATTGACCATTTTACGCTCTTCAGATTTAACTGTTGTTTCTGAAGGTTTTTTGAAGACTTTTATTTGGCCGATTGAGGAATCGTTTACAACCTCTGATAAAATCCTTGCAAACTCATCTTGACTTGGTATCATTTCCCAGTTTTTAACAGCCGGCCACTGTCTTTCGGTTGGGATAAGCTTCTTCGTCTGCAAATCAACCATGTATATGCCCTGATCTATATCATTTTTTAAAAGGAACCCTGCATCTGATTCGTTTAAAACCACTGTAAACATAAGTTCGGGTAAGGTGCTTTGCGGAAAACCAATTACAATTTTATAAGAGCCGTCAGTTAATTTAGGAACAATAATATAGCCAGATGGAGAAGAAGGAATACGATCCTCAACCATTTTAACATAAAAGGGCTTTTGATTTTCGGTCTGAATATAAATAAACCGGAAATTTTGCGCATGTACAGTCAGTGAAAATAGTAATGCCAGTGAAGAAAGTAAATATAGTTTTAAAAGATCGCCCTTCATTATACAAATTAATTAGCTTTCAAAAATACTTATTATACCTCTTTTTACCATTTAAATAAAAATCTTATAAACATTGCCCCTGCCACACTTATTTTTGCAGCCTAAATATATAAGATGAAAAAAACACTGTTTTTACTTGCTTTAATAGCGGGACCACTTTTGATGATGGCGCAACCAGGTGATGAACCTCAAGATACGTCATGGAAAAAGATCTTAAGGGAATCAAACCCAAAAATAAACGACTTGGTACACACCAAACTGGATGTGAAGTTTGATTATGCAAAAGCGTACCTCTACGGTAAAGCATGGATTACTTTAAAGCCGCACTTTTATAATATCGATTCTTTATTGCTTGATGCAAAAGGAATGGAAATTAAAGAAGTTTCTATGATGAAAGGCACAGCTAAATCGAAATTGAAATACGATTACGATGGCATGCAATTAAGAATTACCCTTGATAAAATGTACAAAGGCGGCGAAAACTACACTGTTTATATTGACTATACCAGTAAACCAAATGAGTTAACTGTCAAAGGCAGTGCTGCCATTACTAATGCTAAAGGATTGTACTTTATTAATCCTACAGGAGAAGATAAAGACAAGCCTACGCAAATATGGACACAGGGCGAAACCGAAGCCAACAGTGCATGGATGCCTACCATAGACAAGCCCAATCAAAAAACGACGGAGGAAATTTACATGACTGTTCCTTCAAAATATGTAACCCTTAGTAATGGTTTGCTGATAAGCCAAAAGACAAACGCAGACGGAACCCGTACTGACTATTGGAAAATGGATCTGCCTCATGCACCTTACCTGTTTTTTATGGGCGTAGGTGAATACTCGATTATTAAAGACAGTTATAAAGGCAAAGAAGTAAGTTATTATGTTGAGAAAGAATACGCACCAGTTGCCCGTAGCATTTTTGGCCGCACACCTGAAATGATAAAATTTTTCTCAGATAAATTAGGCGTTGATTATCCCTGGCAAAAATATGCACAGATAGTTGGGCGTGATTATGTAAGCGGTGCTATGGAAAATACCACTGCAACCTTACACCAGGAGAGCGCTTATCAAAATGCAAGAGAACTTACTGATGGTATTGGTTGGGAAAGCACCATTGCGCATGAACTGTTTCACCAATGGTTTGGAGATTTGGTAACTGCCGAAAGCTGGAGCCATATTACCGTAAATGAAAGTTTTGCCAACTACAGCGAAACTTTATGGGATGAATACAAAAAGGGCAAAGACGCCGGCGATATGCAGAATTACAATGACATGCAGGGATATTTACAAGGCCCGGGCAACCCATCTAAAAACCTGGTACGTTTTTACTATGCAGATAAGGAAGATGTATTTGATGGCGTGAGTTACAACAAAGGCGGACGCATTTTGCACATGCTACGCAATTATGTTGGCGATGATGCTTTCTTTAAATCTTTAAATAATTATTTAACTACCAATAAATTTAAAGCGGGTGAAGCCGGCTTGTTGCGTTTGGCTTTTGAAGAAGTTACCGGTAAAGATATGAACTGGTTTTGGAACCAATGGTATTATGGGAGCGGCCACCCGATTGTAAAAATCGATTACAATTATGAAACACCCGGCAAAGCCATGGTAATTATTGAGCAGACTCAAAAAACTGATAAGGTTTTCCGTTTGCCTTTGGCCATTGATATTTACAATGGTGCAACTAAAAAAAGATACAATGTATGGGTTGAGAATAAGGTTGACACATTTAGTTTTAATTACACTCAAAAACCTGATCTTATTAATGTGGATGCTGATAAAGTAATGCTTTGGGTAAAAACAGATAATAAAACTGCCGAAAATTATGTACAGCAGATGAAATACGCTCCACTGTACTTAGACAGAAAAGAAGCGCTTGATTTTTTTGCAAAGAAAAATACGCCCGAACTGCTGCTTGGCTTAACGGATAAATATGCACCCCTAAGAAGAAGCACTATTGCCAAACTGGAAAAATCTAAAATTGCAGAAGATGCAAAAGTGATTGAGGCAATGGAAAAAATTGCCAATACCGATACAGACAGAAAAACAAAAGCTGATGCTATTGGTTATCTGGCAAAAACAAGCAATGCCAAATACAAAGCGCTTTACGAAAAAAACATAAACGATAGCAGCTATTCTGTTGCCGGAGCAGCTTTGGAAGGATTGATTAGTTTAGAACCAAGCCGGGGTTACGAGCTTGCAAAGAAATACAGCAAAGATGCCAAGGGCGCTCTTGGAGATGTTGTGAATGAAATTATTATTAAAGATGGTACCGAAGCTGATTTTGATTTTATTGCAAAACGCTTTGATGAAATGCCATTGAGTCAGGAAAAATTAGGAGCTGTATCAACCTTTGCTGGCTATCTTGAAAAAGTTCAGAACATTACCGATGTTAAAAAAGGAATTGATGGTATTCTTAAATTCCGCAATGCAGTACCGGAACAATTCAGAGGTTTTGTTGACCCGATGATTACGGGTGCTTTAAACAAAGTAGGAAAAGCAAAGGGGAAAGAAATTGAAGATTATATTAGTAATGGTATGAAGTAATAGATTGGATAATTTGTAATAAAAATGCCTCCGTTTTACCGAGGCATTTTTATTATGTACAACTTTGCCAAAGTTCTAAACTTTGGCAAAGTTTTTTTACCCATTTGCCTTTCTTACCAACTTCCGCTTGCACCGCCACCACCAAAACTTCCACCTCCAAAGCCGCCAAAACCACCACCCGAGCTTCCGCCACCGCCGCCACTCCAGCCGCCACCACCTCTTCCTCCGCCGCTAAGCATGCTTGCAATCGTCCAGGCCGCAAAGCCACGCCTGCTCATGAACGAGCCGCCACCGCCTTTGCCACCGGAAACTGCCAAAAAGATAACTATCATAATGATGATGAAAACTATTCTGCCTAAACCTCCTCCTTTACCTTTGCTTTTGTTATAGCCTTCAGGTGCTTTGTATTCGCCTTTTACAGCCTGTATGATAGCATCTGTTCCTTCTTCTATTCCGCGGTAATAATCATTGCCTTTAAAGTTTGGAACAATCTGGTCATCAATTATATGTTTGGCTGTAATATCAGGCAAAGCACCTTCTACCCCATAGCCGGTAGCAATATTTAATTTACGATCGTCTTTAGCAATAAGCAAAACCACACCATTGCTGAATTCTTTTCCTCCTACACCCCACGCCCTGCCTAATTTTACGTTATAATCCGAAATATCATCTCCGTTTAATGTAGGGATGATAACAACGGTTATTTGTGTTGAAGTGCTGTCATCAAAAGCCACCAGTTTATTTTCTAAAGCCTGCTGCTGATCAGCAGTAAGTGTATTGGTAAAATCATTTACCAGCCGTGTGGGTTTTTGCTGTAGTAATTTTTCAAGATCTAATTTATCCTGTGAAAATGATAAAAGCGAAACAAGCAGTAAAAAAAATATGGAGAGAAATTTTTTCATTATTTGATCGGAAGAAACAGGTGTTTTTATTATTTGCCAAAAACAATGTCATCGGGCAATTCGTTCTTATCTTCTGTTGGTATATAAGGAAATTTTTCTTTTAAGGTTTGCCCTATCTGTGCAATGCATTGTTCAATGCCATTGCTGATATTCTCCCTAGTAAACTGAGACAACATGTTTTTAACGGCATTATCCCAATACTCCTTTCCGGCCTTTTGATAAATACCTTCATCGGCAAACAAGGCCAGCTCATGATCCTTCATGGCAATGTAGAGTAACACGGCATTTCGGTGATCGGTTTCCTGCATTTTTAATTTGAAGAATATCTCAGCCGCACGGTCAATGGCATCTACGTAAGCATTTTTGCTTTCTACATAAATTCTTATTTCTCCGCTTGTTTCTTTTTCGGCCATACGTATAGCCTGTACAATCTGCTCTTTATCTTTTGCAGAAAAAAATTCTTTCTTTTTAAACAAAGAAAACATGGGGGAGTTTTTAAAAAGCAGATAATCCATCTTACCTAAGATGGATTATCTGCAAAAATGAATTTATTTTATGTCGAACTTGATGTCGGGATTTTTTTCGCTACCGGCATCAGCCTTGTAAAAAGGTTTTTCTTTAAAGCCGAAAACACTTGCCAGTAGGCTTTTGGGGAAACGTTTTACTTTTAAATTATACCCTTCAATAGATTTGTTATAATCCTGGCGGGCAACATTTATCCGATTCTCGGTTCCCTCTATCTGTGTTTGAAAATCACGGAAAGCCTGTGTTGTTTTCAGGTCGGGATATGCCTCAAAAGATGCAATCAACCTGCTGAAAGAACCCTGCAGGTTTGCCTGTGCTTTTTGATAAGCTTCCAGAGAAGCCGGATCGTTAATGTCTACATTGATGGAAGTAGCTTTAGCCCTTGCTTCAACCACTGCAGTTAAGGTAGATTTTTCAAAATTTGCTGATGCTTCCACCGTTTTAATGATACTGCTGTACAAATCTGTACGGCGTTGGTAATTGGTTTCCACATTACTCCATACTTTTTTAACATCCTGGTCGGCTGTTACCAAACCATTGTATCCATTGCATCCCCAAAAGCCGAGAATAACAACTACTCCCAACAATATTAATAATCCTTTACTTTTCATGATGTTTGTTTTAATTGTTTAGATGATAAAAATAGGGCATTTTTTTAACACCTGATATAATACCGCATTGCAAAAAAAAATAAGGGTAATGGTTAAATAGCGTGATGCACTAAAATCACTGTGGCGTAATTACAATCTATAGGTCTTTTATCCAGATGCTGATGGCATGTGGGGCGGTTTCATCTCCACCAAAATAAGGAAACAACTGGTAGCCATTTGTAAGAGCACCGGGTAAAGCCCGGCCTAATTGCACCTGCACATTGTTTACGGAAAATACATACTGTTCGTTTTTGACAAGTATTGCGCAATTAATGGTTTCAAATAAATTTACTGAACATATTTCAAGGGATGAGCGTGCGCCGTTACTATAAACGTAAGCATATAATCTTAGTTTGCCAATATTGTACGACCAGCCAATTCGGGCACTGTTTACATGCGGATCGTATCCTTCGCTAAACCCGTATAATTTATTAATGTCGTATTGATTTTGGGGATCAAGGGTTGTATAAATAGCAGAGCTGTCGAACCGCACTTTA
>JBKJLT010000218.1:0-3055 GCA_046596765.1 Ferruginibacter sp.
AGCAAAAGGTTTAACACAAACAATCCAAGGAAAATCACCCCGAAAATTGGCATTCGTTGTCCCATGTATCCGTCTACGATTTGCCAATAGCTTATATAAGCTGTCACCGACATTTTATTTGTCACTGGCGCCATTACTCCTGCAAAATGAAGTCCTCCGTAAAGACCTGTCATAAGGATTAATAAGTATAGTGTCACTTGTCGCACGGTCGAAAGAACATCTGTTTTCATATTTGTTTGTTTTATTTTTAGTCAAATTTGTTTCAAATCCAAAACGTTATTTTGTCGTTGTTGCCAGTGTCCGTCCGCCTATGTCAAATAACGTTCGAGGCTTTGTGCAATTGGGGAATTGACCAACTGTCCGCCCGGAACTGAAGCTAAATTTATAATAAAATGTTCATTGTTATTACTAATGCTCAACAGCATTCCGTCCGCCGAATATGAAGCTGGGATGTGCACTGCTGATGATTGCTTCAACGTCGAGCCCCAATTGCACAAAACCTTTTATTGCCTGCTTGTGCCTTATCAGTAGTACTTATTCGCTTTGTCGAAACCACATTGCCATAAAACAAAAGCATACCTGGCGGCCTGTTCTTTTATGGCGGCTTCTTTGTTTGTCATATCGCCGCCATGTCCACCATTGAAATTTACTTTTAACAAAACAGGCTTATCTGATGTTGTTGCATTTTGGGCTGCAGCTGCAAATTTACCGCCTTGCCAACAATTAACTCTTTGGTCGTCCCAACCGGTTACCACTAACATGGCAGGATATTTTACTCCCTTTTGAATATGTAATACAGCATCGCTTTCCATCATGGAAAAAAAATCATTGATATTATCCAAAGTTCCAAAATCGGCTGCTTGCGTTTTACCACCAGCCGAATACTCGAAACGCAAAATATTTACAACAGCTGCTTCAGGTAGTGCACAAGCCCAAAGGTCAGGCCGCTCGGTTATTGCTCTGCCAATAAGAATACCGCCGGCACTACCACCTTCACAAGCTAAGTGAGCTTTAGCGGTATAACCTTTATCAATTAAATATTTTGCACAAGCATTAAAGTCTTTCCAGGTGTTAGGTTTGCTTTGTTTGGTTCCACCAATATGCCAGTTGTCTCCTTTTTCGCCGCCGCCCCGTACATGTGCAATGCACACAACCACTCCTTTGTTTGCAAGTACTGCATAAGTTTGATTAAACTCGGGGGCAGAGGTAGACCCATAGGCACCATAGCCATTTAGAAGAGCAATATTATTTCCGTTCATTTTTAAATCTTTTCTGCGGATAATAGTGAGTGGAACCAATGTGCCATCGTAGCTAGGCACTTCTATTTCTTCTACCATCAGATTGTTTGCAAAAGGCAGGGTTGTGTTAGTATAATATTTACTTGGCATTTCTTTATTGCTTCCAATAGCAGCATACGATAGTTGGGGCGGGTTTGCCCAACCTTCTCTTACAATTAAAACACTATCATTCTTACCCTTGTTTGTTCCAAAATATCTTGTTCTTGCTGTAGCTTCTTTAAATGGCGAAGCGGTAATTTTATGGGTAGGTAAATAAATAAATTTGGTATAGGTAGTAATTCCATTCTTTTTTAAAGGAACAATGAGATAGTTTTTTGTTTGCGCTACAGATTCATAACTTATTGGGTCGGCTTGTTCTGCTAAAATAGTTTTAGGTATTGCAGCAGGGTTATTTAAATCCAGCATTTTTATTTTACCATTTGGTGCATCTTTAAAGGAAGTGTAGTAAATTTTATTATTGTAGAAGTAAATGTTATCTGAAACGTCTTCATTTTGTCCATCAAATAAATTTACCCACTTATTGATAGTGCCGGATTTTCTATAATAGATTTCAGAAGCAGAAATGGGGGTAAATTCGTAATTGCAATTTTTGAACGTTTTAATTTCCCAAACGTATCTCTCGTCTGTATAACTCATTACTTCAGGATTGGTTTGTTTGCTTATAATCACTTTGTCAAGCGAAGTATCTGTGCCAATGATATGGGTTTTAAAAACTTCATCGCTACGGGAATAGCTTTCACGAGGGTCGTAGGTAGGCCGTTGCGTATAATAAAATACCGCATTCTGGTTAAGCATAAATCCTTTATAGGTACCTTCTATTTTATCGGGTAATATTTTATTTTCGGCGATGCTATAAATTTTTACATCGTTTATTTCCTTTCCTCCTTCAAGGGCATAAATTGCAATGTATTTTTCGGATGGGTCAATGTCAAAACTATATATGTTGTAATTCTCTCCCCACATTTCGGGTGACGCAATTATTTGTGGCGAAGCCGCATTGTCAAACTGCCTGTAAATCTTTGCCTTTCCTTCTCCTGATTTTACCTGCCAATAAAATATAGAATTGCCCATCCATCTTACTCCATCTTTTCGTTCAGGTTGTGCAATGTCTAATTTTACCAGTTCATTAAATAGTACATCGGTATAGGGTAATTTATTTAAAATGCTATCGGTAAAATTTGCCTGTGCTTTAAACCAGTTCATCACTTCTGGATTTTTCAGATTTTCCAGCCAGCGGTAAGAATCTTTTACTGTTACATTATGCCATGTGTCGGTACTGTCTACTGTTTTGGTGGCAGGGTAATCAAATTGTGCTTTGCTATTTCGTGCAAAGCAGAGTATGCAAACAAAAAGAAGTATTAGCTGTCTCATAATTTTCAATTAGTGAAGTGTGTCATATGGCATAGCAGGCAACGTTCGAGGCGAAGTACGGGAATAGATGCTTGTCAAGCCCGGAACAAATGCTGATTGAAAAACTTTTGTTGAAGATAACAACAAAAAAGCTAAATAGTAAATGTCCTGCCCGAACAACTGCTGCCATGTTGCTAAAGATGAATGTTGAAAAAAAGAACCATTAAAAAACAACCCTACTGCACCACCACCCTTCTCATTGCTAAACGCCTGTCATATCCATCCCGCAGCTCAACCCAGTAAAACCCCTTGCCGTTTGCCCTTACATCCACATCTACTTTTTGATAAGGTATTGTTTGGGTAAAGTTTTTGGTAATAATTCGTTCTCCCCAATTGTTATAAATAAT
>JBKJLT010000269.1:0-4136 GCA_046596765.1 Ferruginibacter sp.
TCCGCCAAAGGTATCGTAATTGTATTTCAATAGTCAGCTAGTTTAAACCGTTTTTAAAACCTCGTTGAATAAATCCTGCTTTAATAAAACATTTCCCTGTTTCAACCGTCTTGTTAAAAGTGCCGGTATACCGTGCAAACTGCTGTCAGGATGGCAAATTTAACCATTCGGCATAAAATTGGACAACAAAGAAGCATCTTAATTGTAATATTGAGCAAATAAGTGCAGGAATATGATTACCATTATATCGGGTACAAACAGAAAATACAGCAATACTTATAAAATTGCCAGTGAATATCAGCTTTTGCTGCAGCAAAAAGGAATTGAAACGGGAATTTTTTCTTTAGAAGATGTAAACCTGCTGCATTATGATGCTGCCTTTGAAAAAATTGAAAATGAGATTTTGATACCCAGTACTCATTTCATTATTATTTCACCGGAATACAATGGTAGCTTTCCGGGAGTTTTAAAATTACTTTTTGATAATAGCCGCTCACATGAAATATGGTTTCATAAAAAAGCCCTGCTTACCGGTGTTGCCTCCGGCCGTGCCGGAAACCTGAGAGGCATGGACCACCTGGCTGATGTGCTGAATTATTTGAAAATTACGGTGCATCCCTGCAAACTTCCCATTTCGGCTGTAAACAGTGTAGTGGGCAATGATGGAAAAATTATTGATAAAAACACTTTAAATGCCATCAACCAACAATTAGATGAATTTATACAGTGGGGAAATCTTTTACCACAAACCCTAAACTTATCAACCCCTAAACCCTAAACTTTTTTTATGCGTACACCAATAGGAGCTTTCATCGTGGTAGCAATCCTGCTTTTGATGGATACTTATATTTTTCAGGCAATTAAAACGGTAAGCCAGCATGTATCGCCAAAAATAAAAATTGTTATTTATTCCATTTACTGGACGCTGTCAGCAGTTGCCATTGTTTGCTTTTTATTATTTGTATTTACCGAGCAAAGCTTTATGGGCAAGCGTTTCAGAACTTATCTGTTTGCCACTTTTATTGGCCTGTTTATGGCCAAACTGGTTGCCATTATTTTCTTTTTGGTAGATGATATCCGCAGGCTAATTCAGTGGATATCGGGAAAATTATTTTTTAATAATACTGATGTAGATGCCATGAGTGGCGATGGTATCAGCCGCTCAACTTTTTTAAGCTGGCTGGGCCTGGCTGCCGGTGGAACCCTTTTTGGAAGCCTGTTGTACGGTTTCAGCAATAAGTATAATTACAAGGTAAAACGCATACAACTGGCTTACGATAATTTACCTGCTGCATTTAAGGGAATGAAGATTGTACACATAAGCGATATACACAGCGGTAGTTTTACTGATAAAAAAGCAGTAGCACATGGTGTTGAAAAAATACTGAACGAAAAACCAGACCTTATTTTATTTACCGGCGACCTGGTAAATGACCGCACCAGTGAAATGGAAGAATACATGGATGTGTTTAATAAACTTAGTGCTCCATTGGGAGTGTATAGCACATTGGGTAACCACGATTATGGCGATTATGTAAGATGGCCCTTTAATGGAATAACCAAAGAACAAAACCTGGAAAGCCTTAAAAAAGTACATGCCGACCTGGGCTGGAGGCTGTTAATGAATGAGCATGTTATTTTAGAAAAAGGCGGAGAAGAAATTGCTTTACTGGGCATTGAAAACTGGAGCAACAAAGCCCGTTTTCCCAAGCATGGGCGTATGGATCTTGCACACCCCGGCACAGAAAAATATCCTTTTAAAATACTGATGAGCCACGATCCCAGCCATTGGGACGGACAGGTAAAGCCCAGCTACCCTGATGTTGACCTTACGCTAAGCGGCCACACACACGGTATGCAGTTTGGTATAGAGATACCTGGTTTTAAATGGAGCCCGGTACAATATATGTACAAGCAATGGCATGGTTTGTACGAGGACGGCAAACAGAAATTGTATGTAAATCCCGGTTATGGTTTTTTGGGATACCCGGGCAGGGTGGGGGTTTTGGCAGAGATAACGGTGATTGAGTTGGTGTAGGGATGTTTGCCGGGAAGGCGGGAAGACGTTTTACAAAATTTACTTTTTCAATTAAAATAGTTTTAACCTTTTACTACAGGTTTATTTTTTATCTTGGATAAAATAACCCTTTATGAAATTTGCTATCACTTGCATAGTGCTTCTTTTACTTTTTTCTGCCTGTTCCGATAATTCTAAAAGCGACTTGGCTGTTTTTGAGGCTACTTTTAATGGCTTAGAGCAGTCCAGTAAAACAATAGAAGATATCAGTGCAGATTTTCGCAAGCAATTATACAGAAGGTTAAATGACCCTATGACTGCTGAAAAGGCTGCGGTATTGCAGCCTCAGGCAGAAAGGGTTTCAGAATGAGCTTCATCTACAGTCGACTATATTCATAAATTAGAATCTCAATTAGTCGAAGTTGCTGGCTATCGTTTAAGTGATAAAGCTTCTGCTTTTAAGTCAGGTAATTTTAAATCTGTAAACAAAGTATTCTTTGAACAAAAAAAAGGAGCCGAATTACTTCAAAAATTAAGAGGATTTATTGATTCGATACAAAGTGCAGATGAAAGTATAAGTAATTACTATGACGAAATAGTAAAGGATACTTATAATTATTTGGATAGTAATACAAATAACGAAACGGAATTCTCCAAAAATATTTTTCAATGACATTTCAGTTGCTGCAGCCTTATCTGTGCTGTCAAAATTTAAAAATGATATTCGAAATACAGAAAACAAATTAATCTCTTACTGTTACTATCGTTCTTTTACAATAGTGCATAGGTATGAAGTTTTTCAGACTTTAATTAACATGAATAGCAGTTGTGTAAAAGCTGGAGATATTATTGAAATAAATGCTGGAGTTGGTTCATTTTCTGTTCAATCTCAACCCAAGTTTACAATTGATGGCAAACTTATTTCTGTAAATGAAAATGGAATAATGGTTTATAAATTCAAGACTCCATTAATAGCAGGCAAATATAACAAGCCTATTAAAATGGAATACACAAAGCCTGATGGTACCAGAGAGTTAATGACCAAAAATATCGAATACACCGTCATCGACCCCAAACAAAATCCCTAAAAAAACAGCCGGGAAGCCGGTAAGACGTTTAGTAAATTAAATTCCCGTCTTTCCGCCTTCCCGGCTAAAATTCAAATCAACCTCCTATTTAAAACTCCTTCTTTCTTTAGGAGCATAAATTCTTTTTCTTCCTTCTGTGGCACGGTCGCTTCTACCACCTTCATCATTGGGCCTTTTAAAACCACCATCAGCCTCATTCATACGCACAGTGCGGTTATTGTAGCGCTTGCCGTCAATGGCTTTTATCATGGTGCTTGCAACATCCTGGTCAATCTCTATCCAACTGTTCATATCACGCATGTCTATCTTGCCCAGCACTTCTTTTTTCAAATCACTTTCATCTAAAATAAATTGTAAAAAGCTTGCTTTATAAAAACCATCTTTAGTGCCCAGGTTGATGAACAAACGGGTGTAACCACTGTTGCGGCTGTTAAAGCTGGTACGTTCTTTACGGCTTCCATTCATGTCAGCACTTCCGCTTCTTTCCACTGGCCTTCTGTCCCCACGTATATCGCTCTTGTTCAAATCATCAGCATGTTCGTAGTATTTTAAAAAATGGTCGAACTCTAATGCAGCAACTCTTTGTAAAACTTCTTCTTTACTGACAGATGCAAATTTTTCCATAAGGTCGGGCATATACGTTTCGTAATCGCCATGACTAACATCGGCCAGCATTAATTTATCCATAAAATGGAAAAACTGTTTGCGGCAAACATCTTTTCCCGATGGTACATCTACTTTATGAAACTGGGCATTGATCATTCTTTCCAAAGACTTGATCTTATAAGATTCTCTGCTATGGCAGATAGTCAAACAAATACCTGTTTTACCGGCACGGCCTGTACGGCCACTTCTGTGTGTATACACTTCCATGTCATCCGGTAATTCAAAATTGATAACATGGGTAATGCCATCCACATCAATACCACGTGCAGCCACATCGGTTGCAATTAATAACTGTAAATTTTTACTGCGGAAACGGCCCATCACTTTATCACGTTGCTGTTGCGATAAGTCGCCATGCAATGCTT
>JBKJLT010000312.1:0-18701 GCA_046596765.1 Ferruginibacter sp.
ACTAAGTGTACTTACAACGGGCGCACAACAAAAACCTTACTCTCAACAGGTATCACAAACTGCTATGAACCTCTGGCCCGATTCGTTTAAAATGAAACCAGGTATTGCACGCTGGAGTTACGATCAAGGCGTGATCTTAAAAGGTATTGAAGGGGTTTGGAAATTATATGGTGATGGAAAATATTTAAATTACATACAGCACAGCATGGATTTTTATGTGCAGGATGATGGCAGTATAAAAGATTATAAAAAGGATGAGTTTAATATAGACTATACCAACAATGGTAAAGTGGTGATGATGCTGTACAATATTACCGGTAAAGAAAAATACAAAAAGGCAATTGATAATATCCGCAGCCAATTTAATGATCATCCACGAACTAAGGAAGGAAGTTTCTGGCACAAGAAAATTTATCCCTGGCAGGTTTGGCTGGATGGATTATACATGGGGCAACCATTTTATGCCGAGTATGCAAAGCTGGCAAAGCAGGATACTGTATTTGATGACATTGCCCGTCAGTTCATCAATATTGAGAGACATACACGTGATACTAAAACAGGTTTGCTCTATCATGGTTGGGATGAAAGTAAAGAACAAAAATGGGCGAATAAAGAAACAGGCACATCTCCACATTTTTGGGGAAGGGCATTGGGGTGGTATGGAGTAGCTTTGGTTGATGTGCTGGATTATTTTCCTGATAATCATCCGGGCAGGGATTCTATCATTAAAATATTAAACCGTTTTGCAAAAGCTGTTACCCAAGTGCAGGATACAAAATCCGGCTTATGGTATGATATAGTTGATATGCCAGCTAATCCAAAAAATTATAAAGAAGCATCTGCATCTTCCATGTTGGTATATACATTGGCTAAAGCAATTCGCCATGGTTATATACCTGCAATTTATTTTCAAAATGCAAAAAAAGGATATGATGGTATTATCAAAGAATTTATTGAAGTAGATAAAAGTGGGCAAACTAATTTAAAAGGAACAGTAAGTGTTTCGGGTCTTGGTGGTAAACCTTATCGTGACGGAAGTTTTGATTATTATATGAGTGAGCCTGTTGTGGTAAATGATCCAAAAGGAATGGGTGCTTTTATTTTGTGCAGTGTGGAAATGGAAATGGCAGCTTTGCCAAAACCAGGTAAAGTCCGCCTGCCGGACGGACAGGGTAAACTGGTAGTGATGGATAATTATTTCAACAACGAATGGCGAAAGAATGGATTTGGCGTAAACATGCGCCGCCACTATACCTGGGATGATTACGAGAATGGAGGATTCAGTTTGTTCGGAAATGTATGGCAGGCATATGGTGCAAATTTAGGCGGCTTGGATGTTACTCCAAGTGCAGCCAATCTTAAAAAGGCAAGTGTTTACATAATAGTTGATCCGGATGGATATAAAGACACGAAGAATCCTAATTACATGGATGAAAAGTCAGCAACAGAAATTGCTAATTGGGTAAAACAGGGTGGCGTTTTATTATTGATGACCAACGATACTGCCAACTGCGACCTACAGCATTTTAATATACTGTCTGATAAATTCGGCATTCATTTTTCTGACAGAGGCAGAAACATGGTAAAGAACAATGAGTTTGAAACTGGTGCTGTCTATAATAAAAACAGCAACCCGGTTTTTAAGCAAATAAAAAAAATGTACCTGAAAGAAATAAGTGTATTGGCTGTAAAAGCACCGGCAACATCTTTAATTATACAGGATGGTGATGTGATCTTTGCCACGGCTAAATATGGTAAGGGCACTGTGTTTGCGGTTGGTGACCCCTGGATATACAATGAGTATTTAGATGGAAGAAAAATTCCGGCTGAGTATGAAAATTTTTCGGCGGCAAATGAACTGGTACAGTGGTTATTAAAACAAACAAAAAAATAATGAATGCCAATAAAAAAATAGTGATTGTTTTTACAACCCTTTTCTTAATCGGGGCAACTGCTTTTTCTCAAAAACAAATTGTGGTTGCACTGGATGGTACCGGCAGTTTCAAATCTATACAGCAAGCCATCAACAGTTTGCCTGTTGATGCAAACGAACAGCGCATTATTTTAATAAAGAGTGGAATTTACAAAGAGAAAATTTTCATTGATAAAAATTTCATCACTTTAAAAGGAGAAGATCCTGCCAGAACAATCATCAGCATTTCTTTGGCCAGAGATGAATGGCGCTGCGAAAACCCTGATGATTACGGTACAGCTACCATCAATTTAAAAGGAAACGACATTACCCTGCAGAATTTATCATTCATCAATAGTTATGGTAAAGACAATAAAAATGAAAAAACCATCTCCTGTTCAAATGATGAGACCAAATCAAAAACCATAAGACCGGTTGGCCACCAAATGGCTTTGCGTTCTTTTACTACAACCAGGCTCATAGTTATTAATTGTATTTTCCGTGCTTATGGAGGAGATACGGTGAGTCCATGGAATGCAGAAGATGGAATGTTTTATTTTAAGGATTGTATTATGGAAGGTGGAGTTGATTTTTATTGTCCCCGTGGTTGGGCTTATGCCGAAAACTGCACATTCATATGTCATAACAACGAAGCGGCAATCTGGCACGATGGCAGTAAATACAACGACTCAAAAACTGTATTGAAGAATTGCAAATTTACCGGCGATGAAGGTTATGGATTGGGGCGCTATCACCGGGATGCACAGTTTTATCTCATCAACTGCAGCTTTGATAAAAACATGGCTGATGCTGATATTTTTCAGCGGGTGGTTACACCACCCAATACAATTCAATGGGGGCGCAGGGTTTATTATTATAACTGTAACCGCAAGGCCGGTAATTATAAATGGTTTGCAAATAATTTACCTGCAAATGTTGACAACAAAATCATCACAGCTTCATGGTCGTTTGATTACCGGTGGAACCCTGCAGGCGAAGAAATAAAAGCAGATGTGCCGAAAGTTATTCCTGCAAAAACTGCTACCACCATAAAAGTAAATGATGCTGCTACCGATTCAATTGCAGAAAATATGTTACTTTATCAGCGTGGAAATGGGGGCTGGCCTAAACATTTTCAGGGTAATAAAAAAGTTGATTATAGGCATGAGCTTACTGATGAAGAAAAATTAGAATTGGTAAATGGATATGCACAAGCAATTGATGCAACTATCGATAATGAAGCTACTTCAAAAGAAATTAGATACCTAAGCAAAGCGTATAAGCAAACAAAAAATGAAAAGTATTTTAATGCTGCAAAAAGAGGAATAGATTATTTGTTAACTGCACAGTATGCTAATGGTGGATGGCCACAATTTTTTCCTGATTTCAGTAATTACCGAGGCCAGATTACGTACAACGATAACGCCATGATAAATGTGCTGAATGTTTTGTATGATATTGTTTACAGGCAAAATGACCTTGATATTTTTGGTAATCAATATGAAAATAAATGCGTTGATCCCATCCTTAGAGGCGTACAATGTGTTTTAAAAACGCAGCTTAAACAAGATGGGAAATTAACAGCCTGGTGTGCCCAATACAATGCCAAAACCCTGCTACCCGAAATGGCCCGTAAGTTTGAACTGATTTCCTTAAGCGGCAGCGAATCAGTTGGTATCGTGAGGTTCTTAATGCGTATTGAAAAACCATCTGCAGCAATCATTGAATCTGTAAATGCAGCAGCAGCGTGGGTTGAGAAGGTTAAAATTACCGGTTACAAAATTGTTGATGTTGCGGCACCCAATGAAAAAAGCGGCAGGGACAGGGTTTTAGTTGCCGACAGTGCGTCAGTTTTATGGGCAAGGTTCTATGATGTAAATACCAACGAACCATTTTTTTCTGGCAGAGACAGCCAACGCCACAAAACCATGGCCGACGTTGAGAATGAAAGAAGGATTGGCTATGCCTGGTATGGAACATGGCCGGCAAAATTGCTTGCAACAGAATATCCGGCATGGAAATCAAAATGGGGAATAAAATAATATTGGATTTACTATAAAAAATCATGTTTTAATGGGCGACTATGTTGTTATCTAAATTTAATCTTAAAAATATAGATTCGGGTAAATCTGCTGTTGCAGACGAGGCTTTATTTGATTTACCTGAAAAGGTTTTACAGTTTGGTACAGGCGTATTGCTGCGTGGGTTGCCCGATTATTTTATTGATAAAGCCAATAAAGCAGGAATATTTAATGGTAGAATTGTTGTTGTCAAATCAACCGATGGTGGTGATGCTACAGCGTTTGACAAACAAGACGGGTTATATACCATTTGTTTACGTGGTGTTGAGGATGGAAATAAAGTGGAAGATAATATTATCTGTTCATCTATTAGCCGGGTTCTATCTGCAAAAAGCGAATGGAACGAAATACTGGAATGTGCCCACAATCCTCAAATGACGCTGATTATTTCTAACACAACTGAAGTTGGTATTGAACTGGTGCAGGATGATATACAGCGTTACCCTCCCGTTTCTTTTCCCGGTAAATTACTTTCTTTTTTATACGAACGGTATAAAGCCTTTGCAGGTAGTAAACAATCCGGAATGGTGATTATACCAACTGAGTTGATTGTTGATAACGGGGAAAAACTGGAATCGATTGTTACAGAACTGGCACATCTCAATGGATTGGAAGAAAATTTTATTGACTGGCTGGAAACATCCAATTCGTTTTGTAATTCCTTAGTTGACCGGATCGTTCCCGGTAAACCGGATAAGGATTTACAAACAAATATTGAAAAAGAGATTGGTTATACTGATGACCTGATGTTGATGACGGAAATTTACAGGCTTTGGGCAATTGAAGGAAATACTGAAATTGCAGAAGTATTGTCTTTTGCAAAAGCAGACAAGGGGGTTGTAATTGCAGACGACATTAATTTGTTCAGGGAACTTAAGTTGAGATTGTTGAATGGTACACATACATTAAGCTGTGGAGTAGCTTTTTTATCAGGACTGGAAACCGTGAAAGCTGCTATGGATGATGAGTTACTCAATCATTTCATACAGATATTGATGAATACTGAGATCGCATCTTCCATACCTTACAAAGCTACAACAGCCCAAAAAGAAGAATTTGCTGTAAATTGTCTGGACAGGTTTCGTAATCCTTTTATTGAACATCAATGGCTAAGTATTACGGTACAATACAGCTCTAAAATGAAGATGAGGGTAGTGCCGGTATTATTGCAATATTATTCTTTGTATAATAAAGTTCCTGAAAATATGGCAACGGGTTTTGCAGCTTATATTTATTTTATGAAAGTGGTTAAAGAAGAAAATGGAAATTATTATGGCAGGTTTAACGGAAAATATTATCCTATTAATGATGATAAGGCTTTTTACTTTTTTGAAAAATGGCAAAATATTCAACCGGCATTAATTGCAACATCAGTACTCAGGGATGTTTCTTTGTGGGGTTATGACCTTGCAACACTTCCCGGATTTGCCGATGCGGTGCAGGAAAAACTGAACGAAATTGAAGAAACCGGAATGGCAGCGGTAATTGATCCGCTTAGAATCAAAAAAAGTATTGCGTAATGAAACAAAGATTGGTAAAGGTTCATCCCAACGATAATGTATTGGTTGCTTTGACGAATTTGTTAAAGGGTGAATCTATACATTATAATGGTGAAGAAATTATTTTACAGGATGATATACCGGCCAAGCATAAATTTGTTACTGCTGATTTACATGCTGGAGATGCCGTGATGATGTATGGTGTACTGGTTGGTAAAGCGCAAATCAATATTGCAAAAGGCGGCATTATTTCCACATCCAATCTGAAACATGCGGCTGAACCATTTGTTTATCGTAAAGTAAATTACGAATGGCATGCACCCGATGTTTCAAAATTTCACTACAGGACTTTTAACGGTTATCACCGCAGCAATGGCGAAGTGGGAACAGCCAATTACTGGTTATTCATCCCAACTGTGTTTTGCGAAAATCGAAATCTTGATGTTATACGGGAAGCACTGCATAATGAATTGGGTTATGCAGTTACTGCAAAATATAAACAGTATGCTCATCAACTGGTTGATGCCTATAAAAACGGAGTTGATATTGCTGCTGTTAATTTATCTCCCGATAATCAAAATAAAAAAAATCGTGTTTTTGAAAATGTAGATGGAATAAAATTCCTGAATCACCAGGGCGGTTGCGGTGGTATACGGCAGGATGCTGCTGTGTTGAGTAAGTTACTGGCTGCTTATGCCAATCATCCAAATGTTGGTGGTGTTACTGTTTTAAGTTTGGGCTGCCAGAATTTACAGGTGCAGGATTTTGTAAATGACCTGAAACAATTAAATCCAAAATTTGATAAGCCTCTATACATTTTTGAACAGCAGCAATCGCAAAGCGAAGAACAGTTAATTGCGGAATCTATCCAAAAAACATTTACCGGTTTAATTGAAATTAATAAAGCAGAAAGAAAAGCTGCACCGCTCAGTAAATTATGCATTGGGGTAAAATGTGGTGGCAGCGATGGTTTCAGCGGCATCTCTGCAAACCCTGCTGTGGGTTATTGCAGCGATTTGGTTGTTGCTTTAGGCGGAAGAATTTTATTGGCAGAGTTTCCTGAACTATGTGGAGTAGAACAGAATTTAATTGACAGAACAACTGATGAAGCAGCAGCAAAAAAATTTATCAGCCTCATGACGAACTATAATGACGCTGCATTAAGTGTAGGTTCAGGATTTCACATGAACCCATCTCCCGGAAATATAAAAGACGGATTAATTACAGATGCCATTAAAAGTGCCGGCGCTGCAAAAAAAGGCGGTACTTCTCCCGTTGTTGATGTGTTGGATTATACGGAACCTGCAACAAAACCGGGACTAAATTTAATTTGTACACCAGGTAATGATGTGGAAGCAACAACAGGCAAAGCTGCAAGTGGCGCCACGTTGATTTTATTTACCACCGGCCTTGGTACACCAACCGGTAATCCTGTTTGTCCAACAATAAAAGTATCAACCAATAGTAACCTTACTAAGAGAATGAATGACATTATTGATATTGATTGCGGGCCGGTTATTGATGGCGACAAAACTATTGAACAAATGGGAGAAGACATTCTGGAATATTGTATTAAAGCTGCTAGTGGAGAAGTAATACCAAAAGCAGTACTTTTAAATCAGGATGATTTTATTCCATGGAAGAGAGGGGTATCCTTATAAAATATTAAATTTAAGATTACAGAGAAACTACTTGAAAAAAAGAACAGATGCAAAGCTTTATTGACGAAAATTTTTTACTACAGTCGGAAACTGCCCAGGAACTTTATCATGATTATGCAAAGAACCTGCAGATCATCGATTATCATAATCATTTGCCTCCGCAGCAAATTGCAGATAATATAAACTTCCAAAACCTTACGCAGGCCTGGTTATATGGCGATCATTATAAATGGCGGGCCATGCGCACAAATGCAGTGGCAGAAGATTACTGCACCGGCAACAGGAGTGATTATGAAAAATTTGAAGCATGGGCCGGCACAGTGCCTTATACTTTGCGTAATCCATTATATCACTGGACTCATTTGGAACTGAAACGTTATTTTGATATTGATCAAATACTTTCTCCTTCAACTGCCAGGGATATTTATGAGGAAGCAAGTGCCAAATTGCGTATGCCGGAATACAGTGTTCAAAATCTTTTGCATAACCGGCGGGTTCAGTATCTGTGTACAACAGATGATCCTGTTGATACCCTGGAATATCACATCAGGATGAATACTGATCAGGATTTGCAAACGGGCGTGTTCCCGGCATTTCGTCCGGATAAAGCAATGAACGTTGATGATGCTGTTCAGTTTAATGAATATGTTTTAAAGGTTGAAGCGATAACCAATACTTCCATTTCCACATACACCAATTATCTGGATGCATTAAAACAGCGCCACGATTTTTTTCATTCAAACAATTGTAAGATATCTGATCATGGGCTGGAGCAGGTCTATGCGGAAGATTATACTGAATCGGAGATCAGCAATATTTTTTCAAAAATACGTACAGGCAATGATTTAACAATGCTGGAAAACTATAAATTTAAATCGGCCATGCTGATTGAATTTGCAAAATGGGATCATGAAAAGGAATGGGTGCAGCAATATCATTTGGGTGCGTTAAGAAATAATAATGCAAGAAAATTACAAACACTGGGACCTGATACCGGGTGGGATTCTATTGGTGATTTTAGTCAGGCCAGGGCCCTGGCAAAGTTTTTAAGCAAGTTGGATGCAACCAACCAGTTGGGTAAAACCATCCTGTATAATCTTAACCCGGCAGATAATGAAGTAATGGCCAGCATGGCCGGTAATTTTAATGATGGGGAAAGCAATGCAAAAGTACAATATGGTTCTGCCTGGTGGTTCTTAGATCAGAAAGACGGAATGATAAAACAAATAAATGCATTAAGCAACATGGGATTGTTAAGCAAGTTTGTAGGCATGCTTACAGACAGCCGCAGTTTTCTTTCTTACCCCAGGCACGAATATTTCAGAAGGATATTATGTAATCTTTTTGGAGAAGAGATAGAGAAGGGAGAAATGCCCAATGATATTCCCTGGACAGGAAAAATCATTTCTGATATTTGTTATTATAATGCACTTGAATATTTTAAATTTTGATAAAAAAAACTTTATGTTTCGGCGAACTGCTTTTGCGGCTATCACCTTCGGCAGAAGCTGATTGGCTGCAAAAGAATGCACTGCCTGCATTTGTAGGTGGCGCAGAAGCTAATGTAGCAACAGCTTTGGCCTTATGGGGAATGCCAACAGGTTATTGCACAGCTTTGCCCGATAATTTCTTATCTAAACAACTGGCCACTTATCTTAACCAAAAAAATATTGATACAAGTTCCATTCATTATAGCGGTAACCGTATAGGGATTTATTACCTGCAACAGGGAACTGATGTAAAGAACAGCGGTGTAATTTTTGACAGAGCAGGATCATCTTTTGCACAATTACAAAAAGGAATGATTGACTGGGAAAAGGTTTTTGAAGGCATAGGCTGGTTTCATTTCAGTGCTATTGCCGCATCACTTACACAAAGTGCTGCGGATGTTTGTGAAGAAGCATTACAGGTTGCTGCAAAGAAAGGAATTACCATTTCTGTAGATCTTAATTACCGCAATAAATTATGGCAGTATGGAAAACAACCAAATGAAGTAATGCCCGCCCTGGTTAAATATTGTGATGTGGTGATGGGAAATATCTGGTCGGCAAATGTTATGCTGGGCATTCCTTTGCAGGAAGAATGGGTAAAGCTGGGGACTAAAAGTTTATACCTTCAACAGGCAGAACAAACTTCCAAAAATATTCAATCACAATTTTCAAAAGTAAAAACGGTGGCTAATACTTTTCGTTTCGACCGTGATGAAGGCATTGAGTATTACAGCACATTATTTCAAAAGCAATTATTTGTATCTGCCGAATACAATGCAGATAAAGTGACGGATAAAGTAGGAAGCGGCGATTGTTTTATGGCAGGACTGATCTACGGAATGAACAATGGCTATAGTTTACAACAAACTCTGGACTTTGCTACTGCAGCTGCTTACAATAAATTATTTATAAAAGGAGATACTACCAATCAATCGGTTAACGAAATCAGCGAAACTATAAAAAATGGATAAGCAAGGGGCCATCATACAACAGATCATAAAGCAGGGTTTGTTACCCCTATACTATCATGCTGATGCAACGGTGAGTATTGAACTCCTTAAAGCTCTTTATGCCGCAGGCATACGTACAGTTGAATACACCAACAGGGGAGAAGCGGCATTGGCTAATTTTAAAGTCATGAAAAATATTTGCGAAACCGAAATGAAAGATATGTTTTTGGGTGTGGGCACTATAAAAAATGCAGCAATGGCGCAATCTTTTATTGAAGCAGGTTGTGATTATATTATTTCTCCGGGGCTTGTGGAACCAGTTGCAAAAGTTGCTAATGAAAATAATATGCTTTGGATACCCGGCTGCATGACGCCAACGGAAATTATTGCAGCAGAAACGATGGGGGCAAAAATCGTAAAATTATTTCCTGGTAATATTTTAGGGGTGGCATTCATGTCGGCAATAAAAGATTTATTCCCCGCTTTATTATTTATGCCAACAGGTGGTGTAAATACAACCAAAGAAAATATTGAAGGTTGGTTTAATGCCGGTGTTTGTGCAGTAGGTATGGGCAGTAAATTAGTGAGTAAAGAAATATTGGACAATAAACAATACGATCTGCTTACCGGGGAAACTAGAAAAGTAATGACTATTATTAACGCTTGCAAAAAATAAAACCTACGCTATATGAATATGGAAAAAATTGGTAAATACCGGTGGACAATCTGTTCACTGATTTTTTTTGCAACAACAATAAATTATTTAGACCGTGCTGTCATCAGCCTTGTTAAACCATATATTGCCAAAGCCTTTGATTGGAATGCTGTCCAGGAAGCAGCAAACTATGCCAATATTGAAATTGCTTTTAAAACAGCCTATGCATTGGGGATGCTATTTGCTGGAACGGTGGTTGACAGGCTGGGTACTAAAATTGGTTATGCACTGGCAACCAGTCTGTGGAGCGTAGCTGCTGTATGCCATGCATTTGCAACCGGTACTGCTGGTTTTAGTTTGGCACGTGTATTTTTAGGCATTACCGAAGCAGGTAATTTTCCTGCTGCCATTAAAGCAACAGCCGAGTGGTTTCCCAAAAAAGAAAGAGCACTTGCAACGGGTATTTTTAACAGCGGGGCCAATGTGGGTGCTATAGTTGCTCCGTTATCAGTTCCGTTAATTGCCGAACAATGGGGATGGCAATGGGCTTTTATTTTAACGGGTGCTATTGGTTTTATATGGCTTGTACTATGGTTTATTTATTATGAAGTACCTGCAAAGCAAAAAAAATTGGCATTAGCGGAGTTTAATTATATACACAGCGATAAGGATGAGAACGAAGTGAACCAGGAGAAGGTTTCATGGTTTAAACTTTTACAGTTTAAGCAGACATGGGCATTTGCCATCGGTAAATTTTTGACAGATCCAGTATGGTGGTTTTATCTTTTCTGGTTGCCCGATTTTTTAATCAAGCAATATCATCTTACAAGCCGTGAGATCATGTGGCCCGTAGCTATTGTTTATATTATTTCAAGTATTGGCAGTATTGGCGGCGGGTGGTTGCCCATGAAATTAATTAACAACGGCATGCCGGTATTTAAAGCCCGTAAAACCAGCATGATCATTTATGCATTTTGTGTTATACCCATTGTGTTTGCCCAAATATTGGGCGATGTAAATATGTGGCTGGCTGTTTTAGTTATTGGTTTGGCTGCTGCTGCCCACCAGGCATGGAGTGCCAATATATTTACAACTGTAAGCGATATGTTTCCCAAAAAAGCTACAGCTTCTGTAACCGGTATTGGGGGCATGTTTGGAGGACTTGGCGGAATTTTATTGTCGTTGCTTGTGCAGAAACGTATGTTTGTTTATTATGAAAGTATTGGCAAAATTCAAATAGGGTATTATATCATGTTTTTTATTTGCGGCGCAGTATATTTAATCGCCTGGCTCATCATGCATTTTTTAGTACCACGTTTGCAGAAAATAAATATCGATGGATAAGTGGCCTGACTCCCACTATATTCGGCAAGTATTAACAACATTTTTAAAAGATTTATGCAATAATTATTATCATCATCTTTATTTTGCATTTTCCTTTTCTCAGCTCACCCAAAGTAGTAAATAAAAATTTCATAACAAACGCACTTTTAAAAAAAACATTTTTCATTTTTTTTAAGAAAGCCAAACCAGCATGAATCAGAATATGAATAGTGTTTCAAAAGTTATTTGGATAACGAACAGTAACTGTATTTTATGCATAGGATATTCAGTCTTCCGGAATTTCTAAGATAAAAAGATGTATTACCTGTATTTTAAAAACTGCCGGTTGACCAGAGTATGTTTTTGCCGGGGATTTTCACCATAGCATCGTCTTCTTCAGTAATATATATTTTAGTTGGCTTAAAGGGAGATGTTGCTTCAAAAGAAGCCTTTGATTTGTCTGAAAGCCAGCCAGTTTTACTGTTGATCTGACCTAGGTTTTTAGCCTTTTGTTTATCTGCATTCATCCAAACAATGAATGCCTTTTTAGAATCAGGGTCAAGTTTATTAACGGCATCCAGCCCTCTTAAATTTATCTGTATTACGTAGTTGCTGTTTACATCTCTTTTAATCTCTACCTGACCCTTATTAGCAGCGGGCATAACAATTGGGTCTGTTTCTGCCGGGGCTACTATTACCGGAGATTCGCTCTTAGCCGATGCGGCAGTTTTTTTAGCGCATGAATAAAGAGATAGCACTACCAGGGCTGCTATAATTCCCAGGAAAATTCTTTTTGATGAAGTATTATTTGTTTTAGCTGTCATTTTATATTTTTTTTGATTAACAATTTTATTACTTTAATACAAATTTGATTCCTTTTTAAAAATCAGGTGTTACAACATTGTGCAAATAAATTATATTATTCACACGTTTAAACTTTTTGTTATTCTTCAAAATCAGTAGCAATCGGCACTTTTAGCGTGTTGTGCCTTAAAATTAAATTGAGGCGAGTTATTTAGAAACACATAAAAGATAGAGGCATAAATAACTCCTGGCCAATGTACCTGAGACATGCAAAAGAAAGAAACGCTGAAAATATCAGCGCCGAATAAATTATGGTTTAACTGATGACTCTTTTTTTCGGAATAAGGTATTAAAAATGTTGCTCCCTGCAGATTTTATATCGTCTGCATTTTTTACAACCTTGTTGGCAACAGTCATTTCTACAATAATGCCCAATAGTTTTTTGAAGGGGTTAATTGTTTTACCTATCATAAGTTTCTTTGCCAAAATTCCTGTAGTAAGGCCAATAACTGCATTCATTGCATCTGTCTTTAAATCAGGTGATGAAACAGCCTTTTTGAATGTACCTTTTATAATATTGATGAGCTTAAAACCTTCCTTTGTTTCATGAAACTGCTCTTTTAATAAAATCAATTCCCTGGCCTGCTGTAACTCTAGTTCCAGGATGGCTGCCTTTAATTCTTCAGATGTTGTAATTGATGTCATAAAAATATCAGTTGAACAGTTGCTTGATGATAGTATTCTTTACACTTGATTTAACAGAAGGATGCACAATCAGTAACACAACTGAAACTAGTGCATAAAAACCCGCTACAATAAAAAAACCGTAGTAGTTTTTACCCAGTAAATCGCCAATCCACAATGCCACAGCAATATTTAATGTGAACACAAATAAAGAAACCAGTATAATAAAAAGAAACCTGGAAAGCAATGAAGAAGTTACATCAGCAGTTTTGGCCAATGCTTTCAGTCTTAATAATTCTAAACTTGTTTTGCCATATGCTTCCACTCTTTCCATGAGTGGTTCAATTAAATTTGTTTGGGATTCCATTTTTTTGATTTTAGTAATAACAGCCGGAAAATATTTTCCGGCTGTTAATTTCTGATACATTTTAAAAGCAAACTCTTAATTTGTCTTAAGATTTTCTATTGCTGATCTTCCATTTGCAGCAAACTCGTCTGCCTGTTCCTGAACATCTGCAACTTCTTTTTTAAATTTGTCAACAATTGCATCAAATTTCTCTTTTACGGCATCAGTAAGGTCATTACTTTTTTTAGAAATTTTCTTCCTTGTCTCACTACCTTTATCGGGTGCAAAAAGAATTCCTAGTGCGCCGCCAATGGCTGCTCCTAAAAATATTGCTCCCATTACTTTTCCTGCGTTGTTTGAGTTTCCCATTTTGTTTAATTTTTAAGTTTATGATGATTTTTATTTTACAAAGGTTTACGACCCTGGATAACTCTTATTAAAATGGCTATTACCGCTATGACCAAAAGAATATGGATGATACTGCTGGTAGCAAATCCTCCTAAAAAGCTTATAGCCCAGATAATTACTAAAATTACTGCAATTGTGTAGAGTAGATTTCCCATAAAAGTATAATTTAAATTGTTTTGTAAATATAAATTGAAAAGTTCAAATTGTATGCCAGTTTTTATCTTGTGTTTTATGACATGAAATAAAGCAATAGATTTTAGAAGTTAAAAGCAATTAATTACATTTCGGAAATGATCTTGTGTATTTCTGCTTTCGTTCTTCCAAGTTTAGTCTGAAGCCGGCCCAGCATTTCATCCTGCTTACCATCAGTAAATAATAAGTCACTATCCGTGAGCATACCAAATTTTTGCTTCAGTTTACTTTTAATTTCTTTCCAGTTACCTTTTAATTCTGTTAAGTTACTCATGATTGCATTTATTTAATCCCATTTTTTTTCTACTAACAAAGGTGCGTTTTCTTAAACCCTTAATAATTACATATTCGCAATAAAAAGTTATATCATTCACACATTTTACTATTATTTTATGCTGTCGCTGGCATTTTTAATTGTGTTCTTTTTTTTCAGGGCTTCCTGTTTTTTTAAGTCAGCTTTCTTTTTCTCTTCAGCTTTTTTTTGTTTTTTAAAATACCCTCTTAATAAAAAACTGTTTTTTACTGCATCCATATTATCGCTTAAACCTTTTGTACCCGACTGCAGGTTACTCATAGTAGAATCGAGTTTACTGGATAATGCACCGTTGTTAAGATTTGTAGTGAATTTTGAAAATTGATCAGTACTGGTTTGCAAGTTGGTAAGCGTGCCCTGAAGCGTGTTTGAAAATTTTTCATCAGATATTAACCTTGACAGTGCACCATTTCCATTATTTATTTTATAACTTACCTCTGCAAGTTGCCCTGTAATTATACCTGCATTGTCAACACTGGTTTTCAAACTATTCATCACATCCGACATTTCAACGGCACTTTTTGAACTAATGAGTGCATTGTCACCAACAGTTTCAGCATTACCATTAACTGGTGATATGGTAAGCACTTTATCGCCCATTAAACCATCGGATCCGATGCTGGCAATTGCATTGGTTTTAATAAATTTCTGTACATTTTTTTTTATAACCAGTTCAACCAGTACAGAGGTATCGGTAACCAATTCTATTCCGTTAACAGTACCGATATTAATGCCAGAGAAACGCACATTATTGCCTTCTTTTAAACCACTTACAGTTTTAAACTGTGCTTTCAGTTTAAAGGTGGAGCCGAATAAATTTTTCTGCTTTCCTACAAAATAAATGGTACCCACAAACAGCACCAGGCCAATCACTACAAACATGCCCAGTTTCCATGTAAAGCCAGATTCTTTTTTCATGTGTTTTGTTTTATTTGATTTTAGTCACATGGAATTCGCCAATAAACATTTAGGTTGATTTCAACTTTTTTATGGCTCATTTCATAAATTAATTTTTATTGAATGATCAAATGAAAAATGAACGGACCCATTCGTCCTCACTTTTTTCAAGTTCTTCGTAAGTGCCTTCTGCATCAATAACGCCGTCTTTTAAAATTACCAGCCTGTCTCCGGTTAATTTTGCACAGGCCATATCGTGTGTAATGATTATTGACGTTGTTTTATTTTTTTTCTGAATAGCCAGTATCAGTTCACTGATCTCCCTGGAGGTAATGGTATCGAGGCCGGTTGTTGGCTCATCATACAAGATGATCTCAGGCTTTAAAATAAGTGTACGTGCCAACCCAATCCGTTTGCGCATACCGCCCGATAATTCTGAGGGCATTTTATCAATAGCTTCTGCCAGGCCCACATTATCCAAAGCTTCTATGATAGCAGCTTCCACTTCCTCAGCCGTTAATTTTTTTAAATGCCGTTTTAACGGGAAAGCCAGGTTCTCTCTTACCGTCATTGAATCGTATAAGGCCGAATTTTGAAAAAGAAAACCGATCCTTACTCTTACTGCATTCAATTGATTATTATCCAGTGTATTGATATCTGTGTCAAATACTTTTATTTCACCTTTATCTGCAGTAACCAAACCAACGAGGCATTTTATGGTGATAGATTTGCCCGAACCGGATTTGCCCAATACAACCAGGTTTTCGCCTTTGTTTACTGTAAGGTCAACACCTTTTAATACATCATTGTCCTTGCCAAAAGATTTAAATAATCCTTTAATAGCAATAACGGGTGTGTTTGTATCAGTGGCCACGGTGTCTTTTATATTTGTTGCTTCGTTTATCATTATTTATTTAAAAAAGAAGATCAGTTATTTGTACAGCCAGCATATCAATAATAAAAATGGTAAGCGATGCTGCCACTACAGCAGAGTTAGCCGCCTTGCCAACACTTTCTGTTCCGTTGGCTGCGGTGTATCCTTTGTAACAGCCAATTAAGCCAATAAAAAATCCAAAGAAAAATGTTTTAATGGTTGCAGGTATAATGTCTAAAAAGTCAAGAGAATCCAGTACCTGCTGAAAGTAACGGAACAGGTTTAAATCGCTGTGAATATTTACGCCCACAAAGCCACCATAAATACCAATAGCATCTGCAAATACAACCAATACCGGAACCATAAGCGTGGTGGCCAGTATGCGTGTAACAACCAGATATTTGTAGGGATTGATAGCGGATACTTCCATGGCATCTATCTGCTCGGTAACTTTCATTGAGCCCAGCTCAGCACCAATACCTGATGAAATTTTACCGGCACATATCAAAGCAGTAATTACCGGTGCTATTTCTCTTATCAGTGAAAGCGCCACCATGCCGGGCAACCACGACTCTGCGCCAAACTCTGCCAGGGTAGGGCGGGATTGAAGTGTAAGTACCAGGCCCATAATAAATCCGGTAATACCTACTAGCGGTAAGGATTTATAACCAATAAGATAGCATTGCCTTAAAAATTCCCTTATCTCAAACGGAGGTTTAAAAACTTCTTTAAAAAACCTGAGTGTAAACAGGGTAATATGCCCACAATCAGTAAATATACTTTTCAGCGCAACGAACAAACTTTCTTATTTTATATTTTAAATTCTTTCAGTTTTTGTATATCCTGAAAATGCGGTTTCCTAATTATCCTGTTCCATTTTTTTGTAGGAAGTGAATACGGCCTGTTGTATAACTGCGTAAAGGTTTTTAAATTTTCAGGCGCATAGTATTCCGGTACAAAGGTCTTAAATGCAGGGCAGATGTATATTACAAAATTTTTTCTATAAGTTACATGATTCACAGATTTACTGTTCATATGCAGCTTTTGCAGGCTGGCTAAGCAATAATAAATAGTACATACCGGTTATGATATTTGCTAATTTCTATTTTGTTGTAAGGTGATAAAACCACGCAACCCATTGTCGTGGAAAAAAACGAAGTACGCCTGAAGATATTTTAGCCAGGGTACCGGGAACAATGATCATTCTTCCCCGCAATGTTTTTCTTACTGCAACTTCGCCAACCCTGTTTGCAGGTACCGCCATGCTCATGCCAAAAGCGCCAAGTTTTTCTTTTGTATACTTTTCGATGGAGGGTTTGGTAAATACCGGACCGGGGCAAAGGCAGCTTACATGTATATTTTTATTTTTTAGCTGGTAACGCAAAGAATAGCTGAAAGAGATTACTGCAGATTTGGTAGCCGCATATAAATTCTTGATGGGCAATGGTGCAAATCCAGCCATGCTGGCAACATTCATAATATAAGAAGGCGCATTATTTTCCAGCAAAGGGAGTAATGTTAAAGTAAGCGCCATTACCGATTCCAGGTTGAGCCTAACCATGTAGCGGAGCGAATCTAAGGGAAGTGATAAATAATCATGCTCTCCGCCCAGGCCGGCAACGTTGCAAAGCATTTTTAACCGGATGTTTCTGTCGGTACACCATTTTGCTATGTCGGTGGCTGTGCTTTCTAAAGCCAGGTCCTTTACCAGTATCTCTACGTGAATGGGAAAAGCTGCCTCTAGTTTATTTTTTGCTGCAATAAGGCTGTCTTCGTTTCGTGCAATTAAAATAAGGTTGTAATTTCTTTTTGCCAATGCTGCTGCTATGGAGTAACCAATTCCTTTGCTGCCGCCTGCAATTAAGGCATACGGTAAAGCACTGTCCTGTTGCGGTTTTAAGCGATCAGTGTGGATATTGGGTTTAACCAACTGTGCATGTAGGTAAGTAGAGTTTACCAGGAGGGTGAAAAATAATAGCAAAATTTTCATATCTGCTTTTAATAATTTCAACTTTTCAGGTAACAAGTTCTTGCCATCCTGCAGAGCCAGTAAAATAATTTTTCATTTTCTGCATCAAATAATTTTCTGCTGTGCCATGCTTTTACAAAAGCATCTTGTAAAAGTATCTCTGCTTTTTGTTCATCCTTTACCCATTTCATTATCATGCCGAAAAGCTTTGCAGCGTATATGTCGTATATGTCCGAAAAACAATGCTGGTCATTATTAAGCATACCAGCTATAAGGTCTGTTTCTGAAATATTTATGGTTGATGTTGTGTTCATTAATTAAACCGGCATTTATAAGTATAACAATAAACCGGCAGTGGTTGTTGATGCAAAAAAATATGCAGGTTCATGATGCAGTAAGCGTTAATAAAAAAATTGTTGCCTCATTTGCAAGTACATTGTGTTCAATACCATCCTGTAAAACAAGCATTTGACCTGCGGATAAAATGACGATTTGGTCGTTTGTTGTAAACTGCATTTTCCCTTCAATAACCTGTACACTTATGGCTCCAATGGCAATATGGGGCTTTATTTCGGCTCCTTTGTGCAAAGCAATAAGCACCATACGCATAACCAGCGATTTGAAAATGGTTATGGAATTGCGG
>JBKJLT010000317.1:0-7887 GCA_046596765.1 Ferruginibacter sp.
GTTGAAAGCAACAAAAAGATGGCTAATGTAAAATGATGTTTTTTCATTGTGGGGTTTCTAGATTAAGTTTTGAACATACTGCGAACAACTATTGAATTTCCTGAAGCATAGTGGTAATTGTTTTGGTTTGGATAGCATAACCTGCAAATGACTTGACAATTTGTAATTTATTATCCAGCCAAAGAAACAATGGTGCTGCGTTTTCATCAAACTCTGCCAATTGATTATTCCTGTCAAATAATAATATTACATCCTTACTATAGTCTGGGCTATGCTTTTGTATCTTCTCCTTCAAACTGGCAAAACCAGTTTCAGATATATCCTTGTTAACAAGAATGATATTATATTTCAATGCCAATCCATTGTTTAGAAGTGTGTCAATCTTTCTAAGGCATATATTGCACCAATGCGCCCATGTTATAAGCAAGGTTGGTTTATCTTTATAAGCCCTGTTCTTTTCTACATAATCATATAAGTTTACTAGTTCGTTTTGGGAGGTAAAAACCTTGTATGAAGGAAGTGTTCCTTTAATTTTTTGATTGTTTACTGCCGGTACTTTCTTGCGCTCATTCTCCAAAGCAAGGTCAGACTTTTGTTTGTCAGCTATTGCTTTATTTTCCCTGGCAACTGTTTTTATTGCGTTTATTACGGAAGCAAGGATAAGATCGCCTTTTCCCATTTCAAAAGGGAACCCCACCGAGGTGGAATATTGTGTATTATCTTCAAATCTTTTTTTCTCTATGTCATGACTCACAACATAAGAATCACCGAAAAGAGGTTTGAAACCTATGCCTGTTGAACTTTTAAAATAGTCATTCTTTTGAAGAATAAATGTCTCGGATATATCTTCGTATGGAACTGTATACCGGGTATCGGTTACCTGGCCGTCGGCTTTTTTTATAATAAGAATGCGTTTGTCTCCTATTTCATATTGATAGCTATAAGGAGTTTTGTTATTGTCATCCGGTCTGTAAACAGTTGTCTTTACAAAATGCTTTGAAAAAATTTCTTTGAGCCAGGTTAATGCATCTTGCTTTGATGTAAATGATTGTTGTGCAAACGAGGCATGGCCGACTGAAACCAGAAAGCTTAGTATCACTATAAGTTTCATTTTCTTGTTGGTTTTGATTGCAACATAATCTTTAATTCTGATTTTCTTTTGCAAATACTTATTTATGGGTGTTTAAATGTTTTTTCATTAACAACAATTCAAAATAAACAATAAAGCCGTCCTTATGAGACGGCTTTATTTTAAAGTGTGCTTTCTATTTCGTTATCCCTTCCAGCGCAAACAAAAATGCATATTCTCTAGCCCGGTCTTTTAAAACCTTAAATCTCCCCGATGCGCCGCCATGCCCTGCTTCCAAATCGGTATGCAACAGTAATTTATTATTTCCTGTTTTCATTTCTCGCAGTTTGGCAACCCATTTAGCCGGTTCAAAATACTGTACCTGGCTGTCGTGCAGGCCGGTTGTTACCAGCATGTTGGGATAGTTTTGTTTGGTTACATTATCATAAGGCGAGTACGATTTCATGTACATATAACTTTCTTTGTTAGCCGGGTTGCCCCATTCATCGTATTCATTTGTTGTAAGTGGAATTGAAGGATCGCTCATGGTTGTTAACACATCCACAAACGGCACGCCTGCTACAACACCATGCCACAGGTCGGGCCGCATATTTACAACAGCACCCATCAGCAATCCTCCGGCACTGCCACCGCTGGTATATAAATGTTCTTTACTGGTATATTTCCCAGCCAATAAAAATTCTGCACAGTCAATAAAATCAGTGAAAGTATTTATCTTCTTATTCATTTTTCCATCTTCATACCAACTCCTGCCCATCTCCTGTCCGCCTCTGATATGTGCAATGGCAAAAGCAAATCCGCGGTCAAGCAAACTTAACCGCACACTGCTGAAACTGGCTTCCATACTGGCGCCATAAGAACCATAGCCGTATAACATTAAAGGAGCATTGCCATCTTTTGTAAACCCTTTTTTATAAACAATGGACATGGGAATTTTTGTTCCGTCCTTAGCAGTAGCCATTACTCTTTCAGTTTCATAATCTGCAGGTTTAAAACTACCGATCACTTCCTGTTGCTTCATCAGCTTTTTTTCTTTGGTTACCATATTATAATCATACACCGAGTTGGGCGTTGTTAGTGATGTATAACTGTACCGCATTACATCGGTATTATAATCGGGGATATTGGCTATGTTGGCAGCGTAAGCCGCCTCATCAAAAGCCAGGTAATGTGAGCTGTTATCTTTTGTCCTGAGCATATGTATCTGTGTTAACCCATCTTTCCTTTCTGATATAGCCAAAAAGTTTTTAAACAGATCGAAACCCTGTATTAATATTTTATCGTTATGTGCAATCAGGTCAGTCCACGCCGATGAATCAGTTTTTGTTTCGGCACTGGTCATTATTTTAAAATTTTTTGCCGCCAGGTTGGTGCGTATGTAAAATTTATCATTGGCATGATCAACATTGTACAATACCTCCTTCATCCTTGGTTGAAAAACTGTAAATGTTCCTTCAGGTTTACCGGCATCAATCCATCTTACTTCTGATGATAAAGTTGCCTGCGATGTGATCAGAATAAATTTATCAGATTTTGTTTTTCCTACACCAATATAATTGGTCTGGTCTTTTTCTTCGTACACTGTTTTATCGGTTGCAGCATCGGTACCCAGTTTATGCCTTTTTATTTTTTCAGATAAAAGGGTAATTGGGTTTTTTGAAGTATAAAAAATGGTCTGGTTATCATTGGCCCAAACGGGGCCTCCTTCTGTATTAGGAATTTTGTCTTTATAGATTTCTCCGGTTTCCAGGTTTTTTACATAAATATCATATTGCCTCCTCGATAACATATCAATACCATAGGCCAATAATTTATTATCCATGCTTACATCAAAGCCGGTTGCCGAAAAATAATTATGCCCTTCAGCCATGGCATTTATATCCAGCAATACTTCTTCAGCAGCTTGCAGCGTTCCTTTTTTACGGCAGTACACAAAATAATCTTTGCCCTCTACCACACGGCTGTAATAAAAATATCCATTTTTAAATGTGGGCACGCTTTCATCTTTTTCTTTAATCCTCGCCTTCATTTCGGTATACAGATTTTCCTGCAGGGTTTTTGTGCCGCTCATCATCGTATCATAATAGGCATTCTCTGCTTTCAGGTAGTCAACCACTTTTGTACTGTCGGCGCCTTTTTTAAAATAATCATTCATCCAGTAATAATTATCAATACGGGTATCGCCATGAGCAATAAACTCCTTTGCTTTTTTTTCTGCAACTGGTGCAGCTACACTGTCGGCCCATTTGTAATCCGTTTTTGTCATTTCTCCTTCTTTATTATTACATGATGAAATTACCAAAGCAGCAATGATTGCTGCCGGCATAATGTTCTTTTGCATAAGCTGTTATTTTTGGTGATTATTAATTATTTTACTCGTCCTCGCCTCTGACGAGGATACCTTGGTTTTGAGACTATGTCTCAAACAGCCAGTCAAAGACTTGCCACCACCTCGTCCTCGTCAGAGACGAGGACGAGGTGGTGGATTATATATCAATAACTGTTACATTAACAAGCCCCCTCTTTCCACAATAATCCCTTGCCGAACTATATAAATAATCTGCTGCATTTTCTACAATGCCAGCCCGAACTGGGTTCATGTGTGTGTAGTTTAATCGCTGATTTATCATTTCAGGTTTATGTGGATCAAGATAAATAGCATGATTACCATCTTGCCAGAAATGATACTTTTCAATCCGCTTCATAAATTTTCCTGCAAATTCGAACCGATAGAGCATCCAATCTTTTCTGCTTTCTGGTTCATTTTCGATAGCTTTCAAAACAGAATTTGCTGTAAATTTTTTAAAGTCTCTGATGATATGAGAAAGTTTGTGCCCTTCTTTTGCCCGGGCAACTAAATGTATATGATTTGTCATTAAGCACCAGCCATAAACAACAAGCCCTTTCTTTTCAATACAAAAATTCAAAGAGTCAACTATTATTTGTTTGTAAACAGGCCGGATAAAAACATCTACCCAATCAACAACAGTGAATGTTAAAAAATAACAGGCATTTTGGTCCGTAATAACATATCTGTCTCCTGACATAAAATTAGATTAAATTAAAATAAAAAGGTCGCTCTCGTCCTCGTCTCTGACGAGGATGTAATGGTCTTGAGACTTTGTCTCAAAAGCAAGTCAAAGACTTGCAACTAACTCATCCTCGTCAGAGACGAGGACGAGTTGGTTAGTTTCTTCTTCCCAGCACAATGGTATTCTTAAACTGCTTTTTCTTTCCATCCAGGTTAAACACCTCTGTAAAAATAATATAAATACCTACCGGCAATTTTTGAAATTTCTCTCCCAATCCATCCCAACGAAAGTTACCCTTTATTCCGCACAAAGCATTACGCTGCAGGTAACGCACGGTTCTGCCATTGGCATCAAAAATAGTAATGTTGGCTACATAGCCCGGCGATGGAAAACTGTAATCAATGGTTGCAAAATCATCCATACCATCGTTATCCGGAGAAACAATTTCCGGGGTCACGCTTATTTCTCCCTGCACCTGTAAGTCAAGCCTGTATTGAGAATTTTTATAGGTTGGCGTGCCGTAACCAACATTGGTTGCTGCAGAATGCCAGTTATTCTGGTTTTGAGTTGGCGCATTGTAATCTATGCGTTCCAGTGCCACACCCTCCCGGTTATCAATCAGTTTAAAGTGCCATTTTTCGTTGTACTTTAATTCATCAACTATATTGCCCTGTGCATTTAAAATAATTACATCGCCGGCATCATCATTGAAAGATGGCATAGAAGCCACCATTACAAAAGCACCCATATTTTGTGTGATAAAATCTCTTTTAACAATAGCAGGATCCTCTGTTATCACCATAAAATCCTGCGGAAATAATAAATAAATTTCAGCACTAAGTTGTTTGATACTGCTGATAACACCCGTGCTGTTGCGGTTGGCAATATAAGTTTGCTTTAAATCAATAATTTTATTGCTGCGGTTATAAATTTCTACATAATCTGTTCCGTTTGATTTTGGATTGAAAAGAATTTCATTAATAACAATATCAAAACTATCGGCCACAGCACTTAATCCAAGTCTTGCTGTATTTTTTGTGCCGATGATGTTTCCTTTACAATCTGTAACGTTGGATACACTAATAGTATAAACCTTATTGCGTGCCAGAGGAATATTTAATCTTAAAGTTACTTTATCAAAAACCGGGGCAACCACTATTACCGATTGCGGAATGCCAATTCCATCACTGATGCTGTAGTTATTAACTGTAGCCGCTTTCAGGCTATCTAAAGGCTCATCAAAAACCAGACTGATATTTACGCTGTCTGTTGCAAAAGCCCTAAGTAATTGCGGAGCCTGTGCATCGGCATTAACAGCATCCACTGAATTTTTCTTTGCCGGTGTTCCTCCCTTTATATCAATGCTTGCCTTCCAGTTTGTAAAACCACTACAGGGATTTTTTGTGTCAATCATTTCCAATGTCCAGCCGCCATCTTTTTTTAATTCATTCTGGTACCAGGCATCGGTATAACTTACCGAATGAATAATTCTGTTTTGCGGACTTCTCAAATAAATCACATCACCGGCATTATCAAGCGATGGAAAACTGGTAACAGAAATGGTTGGCCCATAGGTGCTCATGGCAGCTACTGCACTGGCAGTGCAAACAATCACAAAACTATCTGGTAATAAATTAAACGAAGGCATGGTGCCGCTTTGGCCCGTGGCATCACCAATACGCCAGCCCAGCAAATTAAATGCAGTTGATGAGGTGTTACGTAATTCGATCCATTCGTTATTGGGTAAAGCAACCTGGGGTGTGGGATCTGCCATTAGTTCATCAATAACAATATCATAGCGGTTTGCAACCTGTGCATGGCTGTTAAATGTGAACAGCATAGCCAAGAATAAAATCACATTCACTTTTCTCATAGCAGCTATGATTAAGTAAACAAGTTAATAAAAAATCAGGACTGTTTTTTATTTTTCTGTCAGTACTTTTGCCTTCTAAAATTTAAGAGATGAAAGTTGCAGTAGTTGGTGCTACCGGGCTGGTAGGCACAAAAATGTTACAGGTACTGGCCGAACGGAATTTTCCGGTAGATGAATTGATTCCCGTTGCTTCGGAAAGAAGTATTGGTAAAGAAATAACTTTTAAAGGCAAACAGTATAAGATAGTAAGTGCTGCAGATGCTATTGCCGCCAAACCTGATGTGGCTATTTTTTCTGCAGGGGGAAGCACTTCCTTAGAACTTGCCCCGCAATTTGCGGCAGCCGGCATTACTGTAATTGACAACTCCAGCGCCTGGCGCATGAACCCTACAAAAAAATTAGTGGTACCCGAGGTGAACGCTGGGCTTCTTACAAAAGAAGATAAGATCATTGCAAACCCAAACTGCTCTACCATTCAAATGGTAGTGGTTTTAAAACCTTTGCACGATAAATATAAAATAAAAAGAGTGGTGGTAAGCACTTATCAAAGCGTAACAGGCACAGGTGTAAAAGCAGTAACACAACTAATGAACGAACGCAGAGGCATTGAAGGCGAAATGGCATACAAATATCCCATCGACTTAAATGCCATACCGCATATTGATGTGTTTTTAGAAAACGGTTACACCAAAGAAGAAATGAAAATGGTTTTGGAAACCAATAAGATTATGAGCGATGATTCTATAAAAGTTACCGCCACCTGCGTTCGCATACCAACCATGGGCGGCCACAGCGAAAGTGTGAACATAGAATTTGAAAATGATTTTGACCTTGCTGAAGTAAGAGAAATACTCAGCAAAGCACCGGGTGTTGTTTTAAAAGATGATGTTGCCAATTTTATTTATCCCATGCCTTTAACAGCCTACGATAAGGACGATACCTTTGTAGGAAGAATAAGAAGAGATGAAACACAACCCAAAACTTTAAACTGCTGGATAGTTAGTGATAACCTGCGTAAAGGCGCTGCTACAAATGCGGTGCAGATTGCGGAGTATTTGCTAAATAAAGGATTGCTGTAACCCATACCCCCTCCGCCCCCTGAAGGGGGAACTGACCAAGGAGGAGAATTTAGCGAAGATTAAATCGAAATATTTTTATAATAAAAGGAGCCGTCAATATGATGGCTCCTTTTAATTTATTCTGTACTAAAAGAAAAGATGTTAATAGTCATGAACTCCAAAGTTCCCCCTTCAGGGGGCGGAGGGGGTTCAGTTAATCACCCAGGTCTCATTCCCTTTCAACAACTTATCCAAATCACCCTTGCCTCTTTTAGCAATCACTTCTTCAATCTGCATGGTCATGCTGTCTTCGTAGCAGGCTCTTTCTGTTTCATAGAATACACCAAACGGTCGTGGAAGATGCCCTTCCAATTTTGGGTCATCAAACATGCGTATCAATATCTGTGCTTTGTAAAAATCACGATCATCATGTACCCACAGGTCATCAGTTGAAGCGCCTTCTGCCAGGTCAACAATTACCGGCTTAAACCCATCTAACTTAATGCCCTTATTTTGAGTAGCGCCAAAAACCAATGGTTTGCCCTGCTCTAAAAACAATGCTTCATCCGGCTTACTTTTCTTTTCAGTAAAAATTTCAAAAGCTCCATCATTAAAAATGTTGCAGTTTTGATAGATCTCTAAAAAAGAGGCGCCTTTATGTTCCTGCGAACGTAAAAGCATTGCCTGCAGGTGTTTGGGATCTCTGTCCATAGTGCGGGCAATAAAACTAGCATCGACCCCCATTGCCAAAGCCAAAGGATTAAAAGGATGGTCAATACTTCCGAAAGGAGTTGACTTTGTTATTTTATTTTCTTCAGATGTTGGAGAATACTG
>JBKJLT010000343.1:0-8802 GCA_046596765.1 Ferruginibacter sp.
GTCGAAGACGCCCTCCTATGGTGATTTCAGCCTTTACTTTAAGGCAGTTTTACTTTGGACGCTTTATGTAGCGCTTTATGTGCACATCATGTTTTTTACGCCCCAAAATTGGGTAGCCATACTGGAGTGTTTTGTTATGGGCGGTTTGACTGCCGCCATTGGTTTTAATGTAATGCATGATGGCGGCCACGGAAGTTTCAGCAAAAGCAAGATATGGAATAAAATTGCAGCTTTTTCTGTAAATGCTTTGGGCGCAAGCGGCATTATGTGGAACAACAAACACAATATTATTCATCATACGTACACCAATATTGATGGCATAGATGATGATATAGAAATTAAGCCATTGCTGAGAATGTGCAAAAGCCAGAAAAAATATGCTATTCATCGTTTTCAGCATGTGTATGTTTGGTTCCTCTATACTTTATTATTAATTGTTTGGGTTTTCTTAACTGATTATACAAAATATTTCAAGAAAAAAGTTGGTTCTGTACCCATTAAAAAAATGAGTGCCTTCGATCATTTCGCCTTCTGGTTTGCAAAAGCCGCATATTATTTCATGATGATTGTATTGCCCATTATGCTGGTAGGATTTTTACCGTGGATGGTTGGGTTTTTAATCATTGCCATGTTTGCCGGTTTTGTTTTGAGTATTGTATTTCAACTGGCGCATACAGTAGAGGAAACAACCTTCCCGGTGCCTGATGCTGATATCAATACCATAGAAAATGAGTGGGCCATTCACCAAGTTGAAACCACGGCTAATTTTGCTACAAAAAACAAATTAATATCATGGTTGGTTGGTGGGCTTAACTTTCAGATCGAGCATCATCTGTTTCCAAAAATTTCGCACATACACTACCCTGCTATCAGCAAAATAATTAAACAAACCTGCAAAGAGTATGGAGTAAAATATATCGAATTCAGAAGGATGCGTCATGCTATTGTCTCTCATTCGCATCATCTCCGCAACATGGGCAGGGCTTAATTTTTTGGGTGAGTCACCCCCAGAGGGTGACTCACCCAAAAAATTATCAGCCTTTTTATTATTTACATTTACAGTGATAATAAAAAGGCTTTTTTATTTCTCATTTATAAACTCAGTAATAATGGCAGCAAAAACCTGGTTGGATAAACACACAGAAACATTAACACCCGGCCAACGTATTGCAGATGCTGTTGCCAATGGCATGGGTTCCTGGGCTTTTATCATCGGACAAACCCTATTTGTAATTATATGGATGACCTTAAATGTTATTGGCTTTATAAGTCACTGGGATGTTTATCCATTCATCCTGCTCAATCTTATTTTTTCAACACAGGCAGCCTATGCCGCCCCTATCATCATGATGGCGCAAAACCGCCAAAGCCAGCGGGATCGTATACAGGCGCAGGACGACTATCAATGCAACCTGGATGCCAAACAGGAAATAGAGGCACTGCAAATTCAGCTCAATAAAATTGAAACAGAAAAATTAGACAAGATAATGGCGATGCTGGAAGAAATGAAGAAGTAATTGATAATTTGGAATTAGGGATGTGGGATTCAGAATCGATCAAAATTTTATGGCTAATAAAATATAAAACCTGAACTCCTAAATCTCTAAACTACCAAACTTCCAACCCAATAAACCTTTAAACCTTCTCTTCATGCCGGTTCTTTCCGTAAATTTGCCCAGCAAAAACAAAAAATAATGAGTGAAGAAAAAAGCCTCAACTTTAATGAGGAAATTATTGAAGAAGACCTTAAGAATGGGAAATACAAATCTATACTTACCCGTTTTCCGCCGGAGCCAAATGGCTACCTGCATATTGGCCACGCAAAATCTATTTGCCTCAATTTTGGACTCGGTATAAAATATGGCGGCAAAACCAATCTTCGTTTTGATGATACCAATCCGGTTACGGAAGAAACCGAATATGTTGAAAGGATTAAAGAAGATATTAAATGGCTGGGCTTTAACTGGGCAGCAGAATTATATACATCTGATTATTTTGACACCCTCTACAACTATGCTGTTGACCTCATCAACAAAGGCCTTGCTTACGTTGACGATTCCACTGCTGAAGAAATTGCTGCCATGAAAGGCACCCCTACCGAACCCGGTAAGGACAATCAATACCGCAGCAGAACAACTGAAGAAAATCTTACTTTATTTACCAACATGAAAGCCGGTACATATAAAGATGGCGAAAAAGTATTGCGTGCAAAAATTGATATGCAGCATACAAATATGCTGATGAGAGACCCGATCATTTACCGTATCAAACATGCCCATCATCACCGCAGTGGCGATAAATGGTGCATTTACCCGTTGTACGATTTTGCACATGGCCAGAGCGACAGTATCGAAAATATCACGCATTCTATATGTACGCTGGAATTTATTCCACACCGTGAATTATATGACTGGCTGATTGAAAAGCTCGAAATATTTCCATCGCATCAATATGAATTCGCAAGGCTGAACATGACTTATACCGTGATGAGCAAAAGGAAATTGCTGAAATTGGTAAATGAAAATCATGTTACAGGTTGGGATGATCCACGTATGCCAACGCTCAGTGCATTTCGCAGAAAGGGCTATACACCCGAAAGCATCCGCACATTTTGTGATAAGATTGGTGTTGCAAAAAGAGAAAATTTTATTGATCTAAGCTTGCTGGAATTTTGTTTGCGTGAAGATCTGAATCAAAAAGCTTTGCGGGTAATGGCGGTGCTTGATCCAGTAAAACTCATAATAGATAATTATGAAGATGGCAAGGTTGAAGAAATGGAAAGTGAAAATGGCCCAAATGAATCGCTCGGAAAAAGATTATTGCCTTTCAGCAAAGCGCTTTGGATAGAACGTGATGATTTTATGGAAGAGCCTGCAAAAAAATGGTTCAGGCTTGCACCGGGTGCGATGGTGCGTTTAAAAAGTGCTTATATTGTAAAGTGCGAAAGCTTTGTAAAAGATGCTGATGGAAATGTAACTGAAATTCATTGTACCCATATTCCTGAAAGCAGGAGTAATAATGATACCAGGGGCATCAGCGTAAAAGGAACCATACATTGGGTGAGCGTTGCACATGCAGTAAATGCCGAAGTTCGTTTGTACGACCGGTTGTTTAACGTTGAAAATCCTTTAGGTGAAGCAGGTGATTTTAAAGATACCATCAACCCCAATTCTTTACAGGTAATTACCAATGCAGTTGTTGAACCATCATTAAAAGAAGCAAGCCTGGAAAGCCGTTACCAGTTTATACGTAAAGGCTATTTCTGTCTTGATAAAGATTCAGCTTCAGATAAACTTGTGTTTAACCGTACAGTTACTTTAAAAGATGCGTGGGCTAAAGAAGTAAAGAAAAATTAAGACTGCCGCTTTTTTTCGGGAAGATTTACATTAGGAAAAACAGAAGCTAAAAGCATAATCACTGTACACCCCAGCATCAGGTATAATCCAAATAGCTTTTGCGGACAATAATTATTATAGCAGGAAGCAAAAAGTGTGAATGTTTTGATGGCATAAGCCAAAGTAAAAGCACAAATAAAAAGGTTGGTTCTTTTAGCCCAAACTTTAGGTAGCAACATGAATATGAACACCAGCACCGCAAAAAAAATCAAAAACTTTCCTGGTTTACCATATTTTTCTAAATAGTTGTAAAATCCGGTAAAAGTCTGGTTAATATCTGCATGGTAAGTCCAGGATAAAAAACAACTGCCAATTAATGCCAAACAAGCTGCAATACCCAGCCAGTGAAGAAACTTTACAAACATAATTTTAAATTTATTTGAGTTGCAAAGTTAGGTGATGAAAACCTTCTTTTTTATTGTTCTTTATTTATACATTTATGAAAGAATCTCATCCAGCGAAAGTTAATTTTTGAAAAGGAGCCTTTCGGATTTTTATTTGTTCGTGGCAATTTAAACAGGCAGTAAAATGTTCAAGCTAAATATTTTTGCCGTTATTATTCCGGTCTTACTCTTATTCTCCTGTAAAGAGAAAGGTAAAGATTTGAATTGTGCTGATTTTAAAAATGGTTCTTTTTTCTCCCGAAAACCCGGCGGCAATTTAACTACAATCTCCAGGTCTGGCTCTATTCAAACAAATCGTAATTCGGAAAATGGCACGATTAGGAGAGCCCGGATAAAATGGTTGACTGATTGCGAATATGAATTAAATTACCTCGACAAAACGGAAGCGAATCAAGATACTTTAAACGGATATTACAAAAATTATACCCTAACAAACAGAATTTTAAAAACAAAAGCGGGGGAAGTAAATGGAACTAACTATAATTATTGTGTTTTTGAGTCATCAATATTCGGAATCAGTCCAAAAATTACGGACACTTTATGGAAATATGATTCGACAGACTAATAAACTTGCCTCTGTTGGTATCTCATAAAAAAGCAGCAAGCAATTCTGCAAAAGCCGTTGTGTTGAGCACAAAGCTAACACTGCACTACTTTTTATGAGGTAATGATACATTTTGTATCTTTAATTTGTGAAACAAAGGTTATATATTGATACGTCTGTTTTTGGTGGTTACTTTGATGATGAATTTGAAGAGTACACCAAACCTTTATTTGATAAAATTGCGAATGGTCATTTCAAGTTACTTTTTTCAACAGTAACACAAGATGAACTTGAAAATGCACCACCAGAGGTTCGGGAGTTGGTAAAACATCTTAAAGCAGAATATACAGAATTTATTGAGGAAACAGAAGAAGCAGTTGAGTTAGCTTCTAAATATATTATTGAAAAAGTAGTAGGGCAAACAAGTTATGCCGATTGCTTACACATAGCATTAGCTACCATTTATAGTGCTGACATTTTAATAAGCTGGAATTTTAAGCATATTGTAAATGTTCAGAGAATAATGGGGTATAATTCGGTTAATCTCAAAAATGGTTATAAGTATTTAGAAATTCGTTCACCAAGAGAATTGATAACATATGAAGACGACAATTGATAAAAAGTTTGACGCAGTGAAATACATGCGTGAACAAAGGCAAAAAATAACAGAAAAATTGTCAACAATGACAACGGCAGAAATTATTGAGTATTTTAAAAAGCAAAGGCTTAATAATACGGTAAAGCCCTCCGCCTGATATAGATATTTTTTGCCACCGCTGCTGCACCCAAATATCTCTCAAAAAAAATAAGGGCAGCATTTACGCTACCCTTATTCCAGAGGTCCCGACCGGATTCGAACCGGTGTAGAAGCTTTTGCAGAGCTTTGCCTAGCCACTCGGCTACAGGACCAGGTGAATATCGAACAAGGAATATTGAATTATGAACTTCAAATTGTAAAATCCAAATACAAAATTATCCACTGCGTTATTCGGACGCAAAAATAGGGTAATTTTAAAGAAAATTGCACATCGCCATTTCCAAAATAAAAAATATGAACCGGATAGCAGAATCTGAATTGATTATAAACGACCGTGGTGCAGTTTATCATTTAAATTGCCGACCCGAAGAAATTGCAAATAATATCATTACTGTAGGAGATCCTGACCGGGTGGGCGAAGTAAGCAAACATTTTGACAAAATAGAATATCAGAATAAACACCGGGAATTTGTAACACATACAGGTTACCTGGGTAATAAAAGAATCAGTTGTGTAAGTACGGGCATTGGTCCTGATAATATTGATATAGTTTTAAACGAACTGGATGCATTGGCTAACATTGATTTTGAAACCAGGCTCATTAAAGAAAAACTTACCTGCCTCAATATTATACGGCTGGGTACATCAGGCTCGCTGCAAAAAGATATACCAGTTGATAATTTTGTTGCAAGCACTCATGGCCTTGGACTGGATAACCTGATGCATTTTTACCGCCAGGAAAATAATGAAGAAGAAAACCAGATAATACAGGCTTTCAGTACGCACACACAGCTAAATTCAGGCAAGGTTTCGCCCTATATCAATATGGCAAGCGCTGCGCTTATAAAATATTTTACAAAAGATTATCACCAGGGCATTACAGTAACCTGTCCGGGCTTTTACGGGCCGCAGGGCCGCATACTAAGGCTGGGCCTTGGTTACCCGATGCTGATTGATAACCTCACAAATTTTCAGTTTGGTAATTACCGGATAACTAATTTTGAGATGGAAACATCGGCCATTTATGGTTTGGGAAATGCGCTAGGTCATCATTGCCTGAGTTTGAGTGCCATTGTTGCTAACCGCATCACCAAAGAATTTTCGAAAGACGGTGCATTGGCGGTAGAGAAATTAATAAAACAATCTTTACAAATAATTTCAGAATCAAGTATTTAAAATGAAAATAGAATTTTATAAATACCAGGGAACCGGAAACGATTTTGTGATATTGGAAAACAGGGATAACCGATACGATGGCCTCACACCAAAACAGGTAAAGCAAATCTGCGATCGCAGGTTTGGTATTGGTGGTGATGGATTGATGATGCTGAACAAACATGCTGAACTGGATTTTGAAATGATTTATTTTAATGCCGATGGCAATGAAAGCAGTATGTGCGGAAACGGCGGCCGCTGCTTAGTTCAATTTGCAAAAAACCAGGGTATGCATAAAAGCACGTATCAATTTATGGCCATTGATGGCAAACACGAAGCTGATATTGATATGCAAAATATAGTTCGTTTAAAAATGAAAGATGTAGATAAAGTCGTTTATCATTCGGGCCATGCTATACTTAATACCGGTTCACCACATTTTGTAAAGTTTGCCAATAATGTTGAAGATATTGATGTAGTGGCAACCGGCCACGAAATACGCTACAGCAAAGCATTTGCAGCAGAAGGCATCAATGTTAATTTTGTAGAAACCACAGATGAAGACGGAATTTTTGTACGCACATATGAACGTGGTGTAGAAGATGAAACCTTAAGTTGCGGTACAGGCGTTACGGCATCGGCATTAATGAATGCACACAACGAAAAAGGTTTTAACCGGGTAGAGGTTAAAACACCGGGCGGCCATTTGAGCGTTGAGTTTAATAAAATTGACGAGGAACATTTTAATGATATCTGGCTTTGTGGCCCTGCAGAATTTGTTTACAAAGGAGAAATTGAAATATGACCAAAACCGAAATTATAACTGTTGCTGAAAAAGGGTTTAAACACTTTTCAGAAACCTGCAGCAACATAGATGAGGCTCTGTTTTTTAAAAAGCCAACCGATAAATGGTCTGCAGCAGAAAATATACAACACCTCATCATTTCAACAAGAATGACAGCACTTGCATACCGGCTTCCCAAATTTATAGTAAGGCTTATTGGCGGCAAACCCAACAGACCATCCCGAAGCTATGAGGAGTTGAAAGAGAAATACTATAAAAAGCTTGCTGATGGCGGAAGGGCAAGTGGCGTATTTGTTCCCAAACCCATCGAAATTAAATACGGCAAACCCGCCCGGATGAACCGTTCGGACGGGCAAAAATTGATGGATAACTGGCAAAAGGCAACTGCAGGATTTATTAAAGCCTTAGCCAAAAACAGAACTGAAAAAGATCTGGACAATTACCTGGCAAAACATCCGTTGCTGGGCCGTATTACGTTAAGAGAGTTATGTTATTTTACCATTTTCCACACTGAACATCATTTACAGGCCATTCATAAAATCAGCACAAACCTATGATTCAATATTTTAAAAATACCGACCGCCAAACCATTGCTATTGACAAGGCCGAAAATGCGGTTTGGGTAAATGTACTGCCGCCGCTAAAACAGGAAGAGTTTAACGAACTGAGTGAAACTATGGACATACCCATTGATTTTTTAAAAGATTCATTGGATATTGATGAACGCAGCCGTTACGAAATTGAAGACGATGTAAAACTCATCGTAATAAAAACACCAACCGAAAATAATTCTTTCAACCTGAGCGATGCATTTTACATAACCATTCCTATTTGTATCATTTTAACCCATAACCAGATTGTTACCGTTAATTCTTTTGAAAATGAAGCCATAAAAAAATTCCTTAACTCATTCCAGCACCGGAATCCAGACAGGATGAATATGATGGTATTGAAAATATTTGAAAAGATCACATCCAATTTTCAGGATTATTTAAAAGAGATAAATACACGCCGCAACAGCCTCGAACAAAAACTGTACGACAGCAACCGCAATGAAGAGCTGTTGCAATTAATGCGTATTCAAAAAAGTTTTGTGTATTTTCTTACAGCATTACGCAGTAATGAACTGCTGATGATGAAGATAAGCCGCACCAACGTGTTAAAACTAAATGAAGAAGAAAGAGATCTGCTGGAAGATCTGATCGTAGAAACATCGCAGGCACTTGAAATGGCAAATACTTACACCAATATCCTCAACAGCACGCTGGATGCCTTTGCCAGCATCATCAGCAATAATCAGAATGATGTTTTAAAACGGCTTACAACGCTTACGATCTTTTTAAGTGTACCTGTATTAATAGCCAGTATTTATGGTATGAATGTTCCCATTCCCTATAAGGAAAGCCACATGGCTTTTTGGCTACCGGTCATACTTTCCGTCATCATTCTTGGTTTTGTAATCTGGAATTACGCAAAACGTATCAAGCGATGATCAGCATGTTCAACATCAGGGTGTATGGCATTTTAATAAATGAAAAGCGGCAGGTTTTGGTCAGTGATGAATTTATTCGTGGTGCATACATCACCAAGTTTCCCGGTGGTGGGCTGGAGTTTGGCGAAGGTACCAGGGAATGCCTTGCAAGAGAATTTATAGAAGAGATGCAGTTAAAAGTAAAAGTTACCGATCATATTTACACAACCGATTTTTACCAGCAAAGTGCTTTTAATGCAGCACACCAGAT
>JBKJLT010000353.1:0-3573 GCA_046596765.1 Ferruginibacter sp.
TTTGGTAGTTCTTCCTTGTTTTCGCCGGTGAGGGTTGCTGCCAGTTTTACTGCTTCGAAAGCGTTTACAATGCCACCGGTTTTAGAAATTTCACTCATGGGTACTTTGTCATCGGTGCCCGGTTTTGTTACTTTTTCTTTTGGTGCTACTGCCGATTTTTCAATTACGTATTTTAGCTGCTTTGCTGTAAGGGTAGGAAAGTACTCCAGCGTTAAAGCTGCAATACCGGCTACTAACGGGCAGGCCATACTGGTGCCGCTTAAGTTGCCATAATTGTTACCACCGGGCAGTGTTGAATAAATTTTTGCGCCGGGAGAAAAAACATCCACTTCTTTTTTACCATAATTGCTGAACGAAGCAGTGTAACTGCCCGACTTTGGCTCGGCACTGGCACCAACAGTAATTGTATTGCCTGACCTGCTGCCATTTACAAAAGAAGGATTTGGAAAATTATATGCGGTATCTACATTCTTGGCATCGTTGCCTGCTGCATGTACCAGCAATACATTTTTACTTTCGGCATAAGCAAAGGCATCATCAACCCATTGCTTTTGGGGTGAGTAACTTTTACCAAAACTCATGCTGATTATCTTTGCACCATTGTCCACGGCATAGCGTATTGCCAGCGCAATGTCCTTATCATGCTCATCGCCATCGGGTACCGCACGCAGCATCATAATGCGTACATTATCTGCAATACCATCCATACCCTTGCCGTTGCCACGTACAGCGCCTATTATGCCGGCACAGTGTGTTCCGTGCATAGAGGTTTCAGCCATCAGATCGTTATTACCGTAATTACGGTCGTTAAAATTGGTTTCATCGTCGCCCACAATATCTTTGCGGTATGCTTTAGGGGCATTCACTTTTGCATCGGCTTTTCTTTGTTCTCCCTCTATGTATTCAATATACTCCTGTAGGCCACCAACAAATTCTTTATCCGTCTGGTCTAACATGTTATTGCTCTTCATCATGCCCAGAAATTCATTTTTTGCACGGCGCTCAGCGAAGGATTTTGTTACATACGCATCAAGTTCTTTGCCGGTAAAGGTATCACGGCCCATTGCTTTTTTAAGAATGCTGTCGCTCTCCATTAAAGAAGCATAAAGTGTTTTTAACGCTATTACGTCCACATCTTTAAAATTATCTTCGGTTGCATCGCCGCCTTTCAATTCGGCTTTGGCCCTTACAAACATTTCATACTCGAATAATTCTGCTTTTGAGAGTTTTGACTTATCCACTTCTTTATTATCCCATTTATCTTTTAAGCCATAGTAAACACGGCCACGTTCATCGCTGTCAATTTTTACATTGCGGCCATCTTTGCCACCCAGGAAATTCCAGCCATGTATATCATCAATATAACCGTTGCCATCATCATCTTTGCCGTTACCGGGTATTTCTTTGGGATTAATCCAGAGGACGGGTTTTAAATCTTCCTGTGCTGTATCAATGCCGGAATCTATTACCGCAACAACTACCGTTTTGCTTTTAAGATTTTTGCTTTTTAAAAATTCGTAGGCTTTGTTGGCACTTACACCACTGTAGCCGTCAGTTGCTTTATCCATCATGTGCCAGCTATTGGGTACTGAGCTGTTTTGTGCAAAAGAGGAAAATCCTGCAAAGAGCAGTGCAATAAAAATTCTTGTAATCTTGTTCATATTTACAAACATTTGTTTAGGCAAAAGTAAATAGTAGGTTATTATCAGCAATACCGTTTGTCCGGTATTTTGAAAACTTTAAGAAGGAAAGTGTTTTAAAAACCAATTACCGGAAAATATTGGCAATGGTTTGAGTTTATTGCTTAATAACTTTTTTTCATTAGTGATAATAAATACGCAGTTGTTTTGTATTGCAAGGTCAAAGAGATAGTTATCTTCGGCATCGGGACTTAAAGCGAATACTGCTTTTTCAACAGTTTTTAAACTGACTTTTGCTATAAATTCTATTATAAGCTTTGCTTGTTTTGCATTCATCCACTTATTTATAACAAGCGCATCAAAAATTTCGGAAAGCAGGTAATTATTTACTACCGGAAGGAAATTGTATTTAATAAACCGGCTTATTAATGGCTTTATATTTTTTGCACGGGCGTATTTAATCCAGATGTTGGCATCAACTACAATTTTATACATGCCTGTGCTTTGTTTTTCTAATTGCTGATATCAACTCTGTTTCTGAAATATTCCCAAAATTTGCTTTTTGAGTAATGGTTTCCCATTCTCTTAGTAAATCATCTGCAAATAAATTTATGTAAAGAAGTTTAAGTTCTTCTTCCGACTTAGTTTTTAAACTATTTACAATCTGTTTGTACAGTATATTTTTGGGCTGCTTAACGATAGTTTCCATGTATATTTATTATTGATTAAAGATACAATTTTCTATAAAATTATTTATAGATCAAATTTAATGCCCTGTGCCAGTGGCAGCTTATCGGTATAATTAATGGTGTTGGTTTGCCGGCGCATGTACACTTTCCAGGCATCGCTGCCACTTTCACGTCCGCCACCGGTTTCTTTTTCACCGCCAAAGGCACCGCCAATCTCAGCACCTGATGTACCGATGTTTACGTTGGCAATACCGCAATCGCTGCCGACAGCGGATAAAAACTGCTCGGCCTGGCGCATATTATTGGTCATGATGGCAGATGATAAACCTTGTGGCACACCGTTTTGCAGCACAATGGCTTCGTCCATGGTTTTGTATTTCATTATGTAGAGAATGGGCGCAAAGGTTTCGTGCTGCACAATGGCAAAGCTGTTTTTTGCTTCGGCAATACAAGGTTTTACATAACAGCCACTTTCGTAGCCTTTACCTTTTAATACGCCGCCTTCTACAATAAATTTACCGCCTTCGGCTTTGCATTTTTCAATAGAGTCGAGGTACATTTTTACAGCATCGGTATCAATAACAGGGCCTACATGATTTTTTTCGTTGAGGGGATCACCAATTTTTACCTGGCTGTAAGCATGCACCAGTTTATCTTTAAACTTATTATAAATTTTTTCGTGGATGATTAACCTGCGGGTAGATGTGCAGCGCTGACCGGCAGTACCAATGGCGCCAAAGGCAGCACCGATGAGGGCCATATCCAGGTCGGCATTTTCGGTAATGATGATGGCATTGTTGCCACCGAGTTCCAGTAAACTTCTTCCCAAACGCTGACCAACAGATGCACCAACAGCTTTTCCCATTCTTGTGCTGCCTGTTGCAGAAATCAGCGGTATTCTTGAATCGTTGGCCATTGATTCACCAATATTTCTGCCACCGGCAATAATGCATGAAACACCTTCAGGCACATTATTTTTTTTGAAAACTGATTGAATAATATTTTGACAGGCAATAGCGCAAAGCGGCGTTTTTTCGCTGGGCTTCCAAACGCATACATCGCCACAAACCCATGCCAAAGCGGCATTCCAGCTCCATACGGCAACGGGGAAGTTAAAGGCCGATATTACGCCCACAATCCCCAGCGGATGGTATTGCTCATACATACGGTGGCCGGGCCTTTCGCTGTGCATGGTAAGTCCGTGCAACTGGCGGCTGAGGCCTACAGCAAAATCGCAGATATCG
>JBKJLT010000076.1:0-2730 GCA_046596765.1 Ferruginibacter sp.
AATGTCCCGAATTTTCTGGATAGGAACGGAAACATCAAATACTTTAATAGAATTCGCAACTTTCAAATTAAAACAAATTCGCCTCCATTTTATTATAGAGAAAGACAGTCGTCCTTATTGAGATTGCAGCTTTTTACTTTTTTCTTTCAAGTATTCTTTAATTTGTTCAAAACTCATCGCAGCCATTTCTAAAGATATTTTTTCTTTGATAGCTCTAAAAGTTTTTACTGTGTCGAACTCCTTTTCAGGTATTTTGTTTTTAGTCTTCATACTCTAAAATTTCCTTTGGTGAACGTATCTCCAGTGGTTGATAGTTTGAACGAATGTTAATTGAATTATAGCCTCTGATTCGATAAACGTTTACAATATGTTTAAAATTCCAACTTACTAAAATATCTACTTTATTTAAAGTTGCAGTTGCAATGTGAATGCAATCGTCAAAACTTGTTTGCCCTACTACATTTTCGGCAACATATTTTGAGGCAAGCTTTAAGATTTCATCGCTAACTACTACCCTTTCAATATTTTCTTTCGCCAAATTTTTGAAATAATTTCTAACATTTTCGGGTGCATCAAGTAATTCGCTTTCGGTCAAATCAGAATAAACACAAACAAGCTGACCTGATTTTACCCTTTCAAAAAGTTGCAAGGTTGCCTCTTCAAATTCTATGTCAAAAACTCCGCCAAATACAGAAGTGTCGAAATAAAATCTTTGTTTCATTTGCAGATAGAATTTCTATATCGAAAATACTGATTTTTCTGCATACATTCCATTGAATAGCGTGTTTGATAAAACGTCAGGTTATCTTTTAGCATTATTCTGAAACCTTCTTGGTTTATTAAAATTCCTGTTCCCTCCACCCGATCCACCGGAAGGAGCAGTATTGTAACCAGGTGTTTCTCCCAATTCTTCAGGCACGGTAGCTTTGGGTACAGGCTTGCCAAGCAATTTTTCTATGCCCATAAATTTGCGCTGTTCTTTTACGGTAACAAATGTATAAGCAGTACCTTCGGCTGCAGCCCTTGCGGTACGGCCAATGCGGTGTACATAGTCTTCGCCATCGTGCGGTACATCGTAATTAATAACCAGGTCAATATTGTCAATATCAATACCACGGCTTAAAATATCAGTAGCTACCAAAATGGGTAAGCGGCCGCTTTTAAATTGTATCAATACATCTTCTCTTTTTGTCTGGTCCAGGTCGCTGTGTATTTCGTCGGCCGGAAATTTAGCACGCTTTAAATCACGGGTAAGATTTTTAACTGCAATTTTACTGCTGCAGAAAATAAGCACCATCTTAAAATCCTTTTTATGCAGCAGGTGCTTTACCAGCGGAATTTTCTGTGTATCGTAAACTACAAATGCTTCCTGTATAATTTTTTCGGGTGGCTTGCTGATGGAGATATTTACTTCTTCGGGATGATGCAGAATTTTTCTTGCCAGTTCTCTTATCTTATGCGGCATAGTTGCCGAAAACAAAAGATTCTGCCGCTTTTTGGGCAGGTTATCAATGATAAACATGATGTCATCGTAAAAACCCATGTCCAGCATGCGGTCAGCTTCATCAAGAATTAAATATTTTAATCCGGCCAGTTTTACATAGCCCATTTTTATATGCGCCATCATTTTACCGGGCGTACAAACCACCACATCGGCACCATGGCTCAACGCCTTTTTTTCCTGCACAAATGCATTGCCATCGCCACCGCCATAAACAGCGATAGAACTTACTGATGTAAAATAAGACAAGCCTTCCATGTGCTGGGCAATCTGCACCGCCAGCTCACGGGTGGGTACAATTACCAGCGCATTGTTGGTATGATCTTCATGCGGATCAGTAATGATTTTATTAATCAGCGGTAACAAAAAAGCAGCCGTTTTACCGGTGCCTGTCTGGGCCGATGCAATAATATCTTTGCCAGCCATTATCAGCGGAATAACCTGTTCCTGCACGGGGGTTGCGTTTTCATAGCCAGAGGCGTCAATTCCTTCCATCAGGCGTTCATCAAATCCAAATTCTGTAAACTTCAAAATAATTATTTTTTAATAGGCGTGAAGATACAGAATAAAGCCTGATAACCCCGACAGCGGTTACAATCCTGTCGGCGGTTAATCCAATAACCGCTGTCGGGGTTTAAAACCGCCGACAGGGTTATTAACCTACCTTTGCAGCTATAAAAACACAGTATGATTAAAGTTGGAGAATTTAATAATTTAAAAGTGATAAGAGCCGTTGATTTTGGGCTTTATTTAGATGATGGTGCCGAAGGTATTTTATTACCAAAACGTTTTGTACCCAAAGGAGCCGAAATTGGCGATGAACTAAATGTGTTTTTATATCATGATGGCGAGGACAGGCTGATTGCAACTACTCAAAAACCAAAAGGTATTCTGGGCGATATTGTAAAACTTAGAACCATCAGTGTAACTGAGCATGGTGCTTTTTTAGACAATGGTTTGATGAAGGATTTGTTTGTACCAAAATCCAAACAGCAAAATGTAATGATACCAAATGGTGAATACCTGGTAAAAATTTACTTAGATGAACAGACCGGCAGATTGGCTGCAACCGAAAAGCTTGAACCGTTTTTAAGCAATGAGGAGCTGACAGTAAAGGAGCTGGAAGTAGTTGATCTGATTGTTTACCGCCGTACCGATATTGGTTATGTGTGCATCATCAATAACCAACACACGGGTGTTTTGCACCACAACGAAATTTACAGAAACAT
>JBKJLT010000207.1:0-7908 GCA_046596765.1 Ferruginibacter sp.
TAGAAACCCGTTAATTCTATACTTACCCGGTTAGCAAAGCGCTGGCTTAAGGTAAGGTCTAAATTATACGTGTACTCAGGTTTAAGATCAGCATTGGGCACCACAACCTGCCTGGCTGCAGTAGCCGATTCGAAAAGTTTTGTCACGTCATCAATATTTGGTGCCCTGAAGCCGGAAGAAACTGAGGCTTTGATGGTTGTGTTTTTTAATGGAGTATATACAACACCTATGTTTCCGGTTACAGCAAAACTATTTTGCCTCACAACCGTATCGGGCAAATTAAAAAATGAATTGTCTTTTACATTGCTTTGCAGGTTGATGGATTGAAAGCGGATACCATCATTTAAAACCAGTTTATTATTTTTGAATTTGTACAGATGCTGTGCAAAAACACCTAAATTATTCATCTTATTTTTACCATCGGGGTAGCGTGTTGCCAGCTTGCTAACAGCACCGGTTGTTAAATTTGTTCTTGTTGCTTTTGATTTTACATCATTCAGTTGTGCGTCTGCACCAAAAGTAAGTTCACTGTTTCCAATATCTTTTCTGGCACTGATGGTGATGCCAAATACTTTTACTTTTTCAACCTGGCTGTCAAAGCGGTCGTAGCGCTTGTATTCCCGGGTTTGCCTGCTCTCTTGAATATCCTGGTAGTTGATATTGGCTTTTAACGCATCTACAAACCCCAATTTGGTTGCATTTAATTCATAAGCCCCCATAATTCTTTTTTGAGGGCCATAGTACCATTGCGCAAAGCGTAAGGTAGTACCAATAGAACCTCCAAAGTTTCTGATATCCTGTAACCGGTCGTAACGTGGTACATCTGTAGTATTTGATAATTGAAAATTTAATGAATGCGAAAGATGATCATTCTGCCTAAATAATAATTTTTGAATGATATCCCATTGTTTGTATCCCGAAAACTTTTGTACACGGTCATCTGAATTTTTTAAAACAGTATCTAATCCGTTGATGCTGCCTATATAAGTACTTCTTCTTCCGAAGTTTGGATATTTTGAAAGATAGTTGCTGCCCATTTTCATATCTCCAAAATCGCTGTAATTGTATGATTGAAACCAGGCAATTTTTTTCCCCCCTAAACTTGCATCGGCATGTATGGTTTTTTCATTATTAACGCTGCTGTACCTGGTAAATGCAGATCCGGTTGTAAGGAATTTTTTTTCTCCTGATAAAACAGGCGATTTGGTAACCAGGTGAACAATGCCGCCTAAAGCATCGCTGCCGTAAATGGTAGAGGATGGTCCATACATAACTTCAACACGGCTAAGCGAATTCTGATCGCTGGTTATTACATTTTGCAAATGCCCGCTGCGGTAAATGGCGTTATTCATTCTTACGCCATCTATAACCAAAAGTACACGGCTTGCTTCAAAACCCCTTAATACAGGACTGCTACCTCCTTGCTGGCTTTTTTGTACAAATACTTTTCCGGTGTTTATCAATAAATCTCCGGTATTTTGTGCATTGGTTTGGGCAATGGTTTTGGCAGAGATAACGTCAATTTTTTGTGCAATATTTTTTTTCTTTTCTGCAAAATTGCTAGCAGATATTACAATCTCCTCAAGGCTGATTTCTTTTGCCGTTGTATCTTTTTTGTTGTTTTTTTCCTGTGCAAATGCTGCGAATGTTATAAATAGTAAACAGGATGATATAAATATCTTCTTCATGAAAATTAATTTAGTAAAATAAATAGTTTGTACTATGCAACCAGCATAGCTGAGCAGCACTGCTTAGAGCGCTCAAAAGAAGATGATATTTAACTAACAGGGAGGATGCAAAGGAGGATGTACATGTGTATCGGGTATTATTTCAAAAAAGGGCTGGTATTGTCGTGAAACCCATTGCCAATTACCTCCATCTATAATAAATTCGTTATGGTAGAAATAAACAGAAAAAAATAAAAATTTAATTACCGGCTGGCCCAATGGATTTTGAGATTGGTTTTTCTGTTTTGCAAGTTTTGCTATTTGTTGTACCAAATTGTCTTCCTTATGATCAAAAAAACCTGTAAAAATTATATTGGCGCCGTTTTTTTTAAAGGACTTAACATCAAAAAGTCTACCGTTAATCCGTATTTCTTTACCAACTTCAATCCAATCTACTTTTTCAGCCTTAATGGTAAAAGTTTCCAGTAATTCTGTTTTAAATCTTTGTGTTCTCTCATGTTGAACCAACTGTTGTTTTATGTACAAGCCTACTGATAAAAATACCGGCAATGCCACCAAAAGCAGCATTGCAAAAGCAGTGAATTGTTTTTTTACAGTTAGCATATTTAAAAAAAGAGCATGAAGTTAGCCATTATTTTTTTTTAACAAGGCTGTCTGCAGGATAATTTGCCTTAATGCTGTCTCTTACAGATACAACCCAGCTTGCAAGTGCTAACTTTTGCTGTTCATCCAGTTTTGCATATTTATGTATCCACAGGTAATTGTCAAGCGGCATTTCATCTTCTTTAACCTCCTTATTTATTTCATCCAGTTTTCTATATTGCCTTCCTATACGATAAGATGCAAATTCAGAAAAATTCAATTCTTTCTTTCCTTCCTGTATATGATCGTTTAACCACCACGCTACAGGTTGAATATTGGCATACCAGGGATAAACCGTATTGTTGCTGTGGCAATCGTAACAACTCGTTTTAAGTATAGCCTGCACATTTTCCGGCACAGGATAAATTTTACTGATATCATTGCTGCTGATTTCATCTGACTTATTTTTTGCAGGGCGAATGAATTGTATAATAATAAAAATCAGCAATAATATCTGGAAGGTTCTTTTAAAAATTTTCTTGAGCATGGTATTTATTTTAGCAGTTAATTAATCAAAATATTTCCCGTCATCTCTTTTGGAATAGGTAAATCCATAACAGTTAATATAGTAGGCGCAATATCACCCAGTTTGCCCGGCTTAATATTTCCGTTCCATGTATTGTCAATTAAAAATAGCGGAACCAGGTTTAAAGTATGAGCCGTATTGGGTGTACCATCTGCATTAATGGCATAATCTGCATTGCCATGATCGGCAGTTAAAAACACCATGTAATTATTTTGCAGTGCGGCAGTAACCACTTTTTCAACACATTGGTCAACGGTTTCAACAGCTTTAATGATGGCACCCCAAACGCCCGTATGGCCTACCATATCTGCATTTGCAAAGTTCAGGCAAATAAAATCGGCCGATTTATTATTTATCTCATACACAATTTTATCTGTTACTTCAAAAGCACTCATCTCCGGTTGTAAATCGTAGGTTGCAACTTTTGGAGACTGTACCATAATTCTTTTTTCTCCTTCAAAAGGCACTTCTCTGCCGCCGCTAAAAAAGAAGCTAACATGCGGATATTTTTCTGTTTCAGCAATGCGTATCTGTGTTTTATTATTTTGCTGCAGAATTTCTCCGAGCGTATTTTTCAAATCATCATTTTCAAAAACAACGTGTACGTTTTTAAATTTATGATCGTACTGCGTCATAGTGGTATAATGCAGGTCCAGTTTTTTCATGTCTAACTCAGGCATATCAGTTTGCGTAAGCACTTCGGTTATTTCCCGGCAACGGTCTGTTCTAAAATTAAAACAAATCACCGCATCGCCATTCCTGATACTTGATACTTGATTCTTGATTCCTGCATTGATGATGGGTTTAATAAATTCATCCGTAACTCCATCCTCGTAAGATTTTTTTACAGCAGCCAGCATATCAGCAGTTTTGTTGCCGGTACCATTGACCAATGCATCATAGGCAAGCTTTACTCTTTCCCAGCGCTTATCCCGATCCATGGCATAATAACGGCCGGTAATACTGGCAATTTTGCCCACCGTTAAATCAAGATGATTTTGCAGATCGGTTAAAAAACCCAGTCCGCTTTTAGGATCAGTATCCCTGCCATCGGTAAATGCGTGTACCAGTACATTCATTAATCCTTCGGCCTTGCAAAGACTGGTTATTGCTTTAACGTGGTTTACATGCGAATGCACACCACCATCGCTAACCAAGCCAATCAGGTGCAGGGGCTTATTGTTTTCCCTTGCGTATTTTATAGCATTGAGCAGAACCTCATTTTTTGCAAATTCACCAGTTCTAATGGCAACATTTATGCGTTGTAATTCCTGGTAAACAATACGGCCTGCACCCAGGTTCAAATGCCCCACTTCGCTGTTTCCCATCTGGCCTTCAGGCAAACCCACATCCTCGCCGCAGGTTACAAGAGTTGTATTTGGGTATTTTGAGTATAACGAACTTACAAACGGCGTTTTGGCATGTTGAATAGCATCGCTTTTTTCAACTTTGCCCAACCCCCATCCATCCATGATGATTAGTATAACTTTTTTATTTTCCATCCGTTAAAACTAAAATATTTGCAGCTATTATTGGGTGATTATTGTCTTTTGGGTATAAATTCAGCCAAACCGGAGTAATTTTAATGAGTCTTGGCACGTTTTTAGTAAATTTAAAGTTGTTTAAATACCGCATACCATGAAAAAGATTTTTACTTTATTAACTATAGGAGCTCTGTTAAGTTCGTTTGCGCTTTTTTCAAGCATTGACGAAGTTATAGCGGCGATGAAAGCCGGAAATGCAACCGAAATTGCCCGTTATTTTGACAATACAGTGGAAATAAATACGCCCGATAAATCGGGCAGTTACAGCAAAAGCCAGGCAGAGTTGGTATTGAAAGATTTTTTCAGCACAAACACCGTAAAAGGATTTGCATTAGATCATAAAGGCGAAAATTCGGGGTCGCAATATTGTATTGGCACATTAACAACAAAAAGCAATATTTATCGTACAACCATTTTTATGAAACTGAAAGGCGATAAACAGGTTTTGCAGACAATTACCTTCGAACATAAATAATCCCTTCTGAAAATATAAATAACAGGCCCCGGAAATTCCGGGGTTTTGTTTTTAACTTCTTCACGTAGCTTTGTTGCTATGGATTACAATCAACAATTAGAGTTGCTGATAAAAAATGCCCTTGCTGAGGATATTGGTGATGGAGATCATTCTACCATTTCATCCATTGATACCGGCGCAGCGGGTAAAGCAATTTTAAAAATTAAGGAAGATGGTGTACTTGCCGGTATGGAAGTAGCTGAAAAAATTTTTCGCCACATGCAGGCCGATATAGTTTTTACTGCTTTTAAAAAAGATGGTGATGACATGAAGTACGGCGAAACTGCCTTTGAAGTAAAAGCCCTGGTGCATACCATATTGCAATGCGAAAGGCTGGTTTTAAATTGTATGCAGCGCATGAGTGGTATTGCCACATTGACACGGCAGTACACCCAGAAATTGCTGCCTTATAAAACAAAATTGCTGGATACGAGGAAGACCACGCCCAACTTCAGGCTGCTGGAGAAAGAAGCGGTGAAGATTGGTGGTGGCGTTAATCACCGTTTTGGTTTGTACGATATGATTATGCTGAAGGATAACCATATTGATTATTGTGGCGGCATAGAAAAAGCAATTGAAAATGCGTATGCTTATGTGCAGGCTAAAAAACCAGGTTTAAAAATAGAGGTAGAAACCAGGAATATCGAAGATGTAAAAAAAGTGATGGCAACAGGAAAAGTAAACCGCATTATGCTTGATAATTTTACACCAGAACTTATTACCGAAGCACTAAAAATTATTGATGGTAAATATGAAACTGAAGCCAGTGGTGGCATTAATTTAAATAATATTGAAGCCTATGCAGCAACCGGTGTTGATTATATCAGCAGCGGTGCAGTTATTCACCAGGCCCGGAGTTTGGATCTGAGTTTAAAAGCAGTTATCATCTGAAATTAAAAATATGGCGAAGAAAAAAATACAGTCATTGGGCGGGTTGGTTTATTCAACAGATCCAAATTTTAAACTGCCTGATGATAATAATGAAGAGCAGCAAACTATTGATCCATCTCAACAGAAATTAAAAATACGTTTAGATATCAAGCACCGGGCCGGCAAAGCTGTTACACTCGTTGAAGGTTTTATTGGCAATACAATTGATATGGAAGAACTGGGCAAAAAACTCAAATCATATTGCGGAACCGGTGGCTCGGTTAAAGATGGCGAAATAATTGTGCAGGGCGATAACCGGGATAAGATTTTGCAATGGTTGCAGAAAAACGGTTACAAGCTTGCCAGAAAAGTTTAAATACTATTCATTGTTTTTATCCTCAATACTCAACGCCCCACTCGGGCATTTTTTAACCTGGTCAATTATCTGCTGTGTTTCTGCCTGGCTGAAATCAATCCAGGGTTTGCGGCGGACATTAAATACATCTGCAAGGCCACGGGCGCATATTCCGGAGTGAATGCACAGTTCAGGTTTCCATACAACTGTTATTTCTTTGTTGCGGTAGTGATGTGTTGTTATGGGCATATTGCTGTAAATTATCCGTAAATCGTTCTGTAATTTACAATAAAAAGCGTTTTTTATACTTACTTTTACATCAAACTCAAGGCATGATCTCAAAAATATCTGAGGGAATTACTATTAGTGTGGATACATACTACCAGCCTGAATACAGTAACCCTGTAAACAGCGAGTTTATGTTTGCCTACCGCATTACTATCGACAATAGTAATATATTTCCTGTTAAGCTCCTGAGCAGGCATTGGTTTATCTACGACAGTAATGGCAGCTTGCGTGAGGTTGAGGGAGAAGGCGTTGTGGGTGTGCAACCACAGATCAATCCCGGCCAATCCTATCAGTACATCAGCGGTTGCAACCTGCGTTCCGAAATTGGCAAAATGCATGGAACTTACCAGATGGAAAATGTGAATAATAATAAGAACTTTAGTGTTATCATACCCTCTTTTGAAATGTGTGCCCCGTTTAAACTGAATTAATTTAACCTTTTTAGTACCTTGTTTTAATGTAACTTTACGTGCTTAAAAACAGGTAAAAAAATCTCATTACCGGATTGCGATTTCAACAAATCAATTTGAAATCTGTTAGTGAACCAATGTTCTTATAAAACCGTAAATATTTACCATGGCAAAAATTACATTTTCAAACAGTAACAACGATTTTTATCAAAGTTTAAAAACTTCCGTTGATGAATATTTTTCCAAAAATAAAATTAAAAAAACCGGCGACTGGAGGTTGTATATCAAAACCATAACTTTAGTTACTACGGCTTTAGTTTGTTACAGTTTATTGATGTTTGCCGGTGTACAAAACTGGCAGGCTTTGCTGATTTGTGTTGTATTTGGTATCTCCCTTGCATCAATTGGGTTTAGCGTAATGCACGATGCCAATCACGGCAGTTATTCTACCAAACCAAAACTGAACGATTTTTTGGGATTGAGTTTAAATGCGCTGGGGGCAAGTTCTTACCTGTGGAAGCAAAAGCACAACATCATACACCACACGTACACCAATGTAGATGGCATTGATGACGATATTGCCAAAAGCCCAATCATCCGCCATTGCGAATCGCAAAAGTGGGTACCCGCTCATAAAGTTCAATATCTGTACCTGTTGCCTGTTTATGCGTTGTCAACTATTTTCTGGATCTATATCATGGATTTTACAAAATACTTTTCGCATAAGATATTTACAACTGATGCATGGAAGATGACTACAAAAAATCATATTATTTTTTGGGCAACAAAAATTTTATACGTTACTTTTTATATTGTGTTCCCTATTATGGTTTGGGGTGTTTTACCTTGGCTGGTGGGTTATTTAGTACTTAATGCAGTAATGGGATTAATCTTATCACTCGTTTTTCAACTGGCGCATGTGGTAGAGAATACCGAGTTTGAACATGTTGGTTTAGATGAAACCAAACAAGTTGAAAGTGCCTGGGCCGAGTGCCAGATGCGGACCACGGCAAATTTTGCTATGGGTAATAAAGTAATTTCCTGGTTTGTTGGCGGATTGAATTACCAGAT
>JBKJLT010000287.1:0-3429 GCA_046596765.1 Ferruginibacter sp.
CACTTCTGCTACCTTCATGCAGCCAGAATCTTGCATCAGGCGCTGTTATCTTTCCTCCGGTGGTAACCCTGTCCCAGCTTCTGGTATTAGCTGTGCTGGTATTGGTCCATCTGTATGTTCCTTCTATTTTATACAGATTAACAAAGTAGTTTGTAAAAGTCATGGTAGCTATACTGCCGGATTTTCTCACCGAATCAGTAAGCGTAATATTTATTTTACCACTGCGTGTGATGTTGTTGTGTGTACATGAAGTGCCAAAATCAATAACAATTGTTTTTGGAAATCCAACAGCAGGTGTAATGGTTACTGTAGCACAAGGAATGGTATTGTTTACAGGTTCTGGCGCAAAATTGCCGGCAATGCTGTAATCCTGAGCAACTTCTAAAAATATATCTTCAGCATCCTGAGAGAGGTTATTGGTTACAGCCTGATTTCCGCTTGCTTCAAAAGTGTTTTCAAATTCTTCTTTAACTGTTTCATTGCTTTTCTTACAGGAGTTAAAGCTGATTGCCAGTGTAAGCACGGCAAATGCAAACAGAATTTGTTTAATTTTCATAAAATTTAATTTTTAAGAGTTGATTTTTTAAGTTTTGCTCAGGTAAGACTTTATCAATATAAAATGGTTTAATGGGGTTAAAAATTTAATTTGTGGCATGTTTTATATTGCAAAAACGCCCAAATGGGTAAAGAAATTGTTTCCAGCATGTGTTTGGGAATTGCCCGGCATTAAGAAAACACTTTACCTGACCTTTGATGATGGCCCACATCCACAAATTACAAGCTTTGTATTGGATGAACTGTTAAAATATAATGCAAAAGCAACTTTCTTTTGTATTGGCAGAAATGTGGTGGAAAATCCGTTGGTATTTGATCGTATTCTTTCTGAAAAACATACCGTAGGAAATCATACTCATGACCATTTGGATGGCTGGAAGACTGCAAATGCAGCATATCTGGAAAATATAGCTGAGGCATCAAGATACATTGTTTCTGATTTGTTCAGGCCTCCGTTCGGCAGAATTACGCCTAAACAGCACAATCAATTGCAAACGGGAAATAAACCTTTTAAGATCATTATGTGGAGTGTATTAAGCGGCGATTTTGATGTAACCATTACACCGGAACAGTGCTGCAAAAATGTTTTAAAAAATGCTGAAAGCGGCTCTGTTATTGTATTTCATGACAGTGAGAAGGCTTTTGAAAGATTAAAATATACTTTGCCTGCTGTGTTAAAATATTTTTCGGAAAAGGGGTATCAATTTGAAAAAATTGTTAGCGGATAAGGGCATTTTTACTGAGTAGAATTCCTTAAAAAAAATTGGGCCGGGGTAGAAACCCTGGCCCGTTTTTAATCCGTACCCTATGAAAACTGTCGCTAAAGTACATTGTTGTTATTAAATTAACAACATTTTTTTTAACAGTTTTTTTACAGGTAAATTATATGAGGTACTCCATTAATATAAATGATAGCCTGATTATCGCAGTTTCCGTTGCCATAATCCAGTAACGCTGTCCTGCCATCTCTGGTTAATCTTACCTTTCCCTGAACAATCCATGGGCATGCAAATTTCTTAATTAAAGATTCGGTTATCAGTGATGCCCAGGTGTGTCCGCCGGAATTTGAACCGGTTGCAGCACCATCAATTTTGTAACTATCATCCAGCGGAAAATTTGGAGTGCCATTACCGGTAATCTGCAATACATCTTTAACACTGTTCCATTTTCTCCAGCGGTTGCTGTTGGTATTGGTTATTTTACCGTCAATAACCTTAACCTTCCAGCCTTGCATATTTAATGTGCTGGTATTTTCGGTAATATGGGTGCCTTCAATATTGAAGCTGTCAACATGATAGCCAATAAAAGTGGTAGATACTTTTGCGGTGGGTACAACCATCCGGTTGCTGTAAATAGATACAATTTTTCCTTTTCTGTATTTTCCATCACGGCCCCGGCAGCCGGTACCAAAATCAATGGTTACTGTTTTTGGAAAAACATTTGGAATGTTTGGAACCACCGTAATGGTAAAACACCTTGCAGAGTTTGTGCTTGATGTGCTGCCAAGTTCAAATAAACCCGATACATTGGCACTTACACCAAGGTCTTCGCCAACTTCGCTTCTGTTCATGCTGGCAGTAATGTTAAATACATCATCATACTGGGCTTCTGTTGCCGCATCTTCGGCAGTAGCTTCCTGTGTTGCTGCTAATTCTACAGGGTTGGTTTCAGTGGTGGTAAGCGGTGTAATACTTTCCTCTTTTTTACAACCGGTAAAGGTTATGGCTCCAATAAGGCTGAATGCCAGAAGCCATTTCGAAATGTTTAATGTCTTTTTCATAAAAATAAATTTTAAAAATTAAAGGTGAATAAAACGAACAGGGATATGACTGCGGGCTGAATTGATAGTTTAAAGAATCGTTAAAAGAATTTTAAGCATTTTTGCAGGGTAAACATAAAATATGATCATAGATACACACTGTCATTTATACCTGGATGAGTTTAAAAACGATATTGACGATATAATTAAAAGAGCAGAAGCCGAAACGATAAATAAATTTTATTTACCTGCTATTGACAGCTCAGAAATTGAAAATATGTTTTTGCTGGAAAGTAAATTTCCGGGAAAATGTATTGCTATGATGGGGCTGCACCCGTGCTATGTAAAGGAAAATTATTTGGTAGAGTTAAGCATTGTAAAAGAATGGCTCTCCAAAAGAAAATTTGCTGCGGTTGGAGAAATTGGGCTTGATTTTTATTGGGATAAAACCTTTGAAAAGCAGCAGTACGAAGCGTTCAGACTACAGATTGAATTATCTATACAATATAATTTACCTATTGTTATTCATAGCCGTGATGCTATGCAGGAATGTATTGATGTGGTTAATGAATATAAATCAGGAAGCATAAAAGGTATCTTTCATTGCTTTGGAGGAACAGTAGAAAATGCAAACGAAATTATTAATGCAGGATTTTATTTGGGAATAGGAGGAGTGCTTACTTATAAAAAATCGGGATTGACCGACGTGCTGGAACAAATCGATTTAAAATATATGGTTTTAGAAACCGATGCCCCTTATTTAACTCCTGTACCTTTCAGGGGAAAACGTAATGAGAGCAGTTATTTAAAATATATAGCAGAAAAGTTAGCGCAAATTAAAAATGTTTCTGTTGAAGAGATTGCTGCTGTAACAACTTCAAATGCAGAAAAAATATTCGGCTTATAAATATTGAAACTGTATTTTTGCCACCCACTTAAAAGGAGACTTGTTCTGGGTGGCTTAAGGAGTCCCGATTGGAATCCGGGCGAAATTGTTAAGAGGGAATAAAGAATATTAAAAAAAATTGGAGACTTGTCCGAGTGGCTGAAGGAGCACGCTTGGAAAGCGTGTGTAGGGGAAACTCTACCGAGGGTTCGAATCCCTCAGTCTCCGC
>JBKJLT010000431.1:0-11599 GCA_046596765.1 Ferruginibacter sp.
AAGGCCAGATGATTTGTTGGCGCATGTGATTAGTGTGCTGGTGAAAAGAAATGCCAATATAGATGTGAATGCCATTGAAGATGTAATTGCCGGCGCGGCTAACCAGAGTGGCGAAGACAACCGCAATGTAGCCCGTATGGCGGCTTTGCTGGCGGGTTTGCCGCCAACAGTTGCAGGCAATACAGTAAACCGTTTATGCGCCAGCGGCTTGCAGGCCATTATGGATTGTACACGTGCTATTGCCTGTGGTGATGGTGAATTGATGATTGCATGTGGTGTGGAAAGTATGAGCAGGGCACCTTATGTAATGCCAAAAAGTACAACAGCATTTGGGCGTGAGCAGCAAATTGTTGATACTACATTGGGCTGGCGCTTTGTAAATAAAAAACTTATTGAATTATACTACCCTTACACCATGGGTGAAACGGCAGAGAATGTTGCCAAACGCTGGAATATCAGCCGCCATGCACAGGATGAATTTGCATTTGCCAGTCAGCAGAAATATGAAAAAGCTTTTGCCGAAAATAAATGGGCCGGAGAAATAACACCCATACAGGTACAAATTGGTAAAGATGTTTTTGATTTTGACAAAGATGAGCATCCCCGTTTATCAAGTATTGAAAAACTGGGCCAGTTAAAAGCAGCATTTGCAAAAGACGGTACCGTTACTGCCGGCAACAGCAGTGGCATTAATGATGGCGCAGCCGCTATGTTACTGGCAAGCGCAGCCGCAGTAACAAAATATGGCCTGCATCCCATGGCAAAAATTGTAAGCATGGCTGTTGCAGGGGTTGATCCTGCTATTATGGGTATTGGCCCGGTACCGGCTACCAACAAGGCTTTGCAAAGAGCAGGTTTAGAAGTTGCAGACCTAGATCTGATTGAATTAAATGAAGCTTTTGCATCGCAATCCATTGCCTGTATTCATGATCTGGGTTTGGACCTGGAAAAAGTGAATGTAAATGGTGGAGCCATTGCTTTGGGGCATCCACTGGGTTGTAGTGGTGTAAGAATATCCACAACACTATTGCATGAAATGAAAAGGCGTAAAGCTAAATATGGCCTGGCTACTATGTGTGTGGGTGTAGGACAGGGATCGGCAATTATTTATGAGGGATTGTAAGTTTTGTGCCTGAACCACATAGAACATAGTACACAATAGAATGACACATAGAACTATGCGTTTTACCTATGTTTCTAATGTGCCTATGTGGTTCAACGAATTTATAACGAGCCAATATTCAAAGTTAGAAGTTATATATTTATCAGGTAATTCGCCAATTTTTCAAAAGACACAATCTCCTGCATACCGGTTGCTAAATTTTTAACCGCACAGTTTTTTTCTTCTATTTCCCTACTGCCGATGATGATTACAAAAGGAATATTTTTCTTTTCGGCGTAAGTAAATTGCTTGTTTATTTTTGTGGCTTCGTGATACAGTTCACAAGCAATGCCGCTGCTGCGTAATTGCTGCATAACGCTAAAAGCAAAGCGGCTTTCGGCTTCTCCCATATTAAAGAACAGGGCTTTGGTACTTACCTGTACATCCAGCGGAAATAAATTCATTTCTTCCAGCACATCATAAATTCTATCTACCCCAAAACTAATACCAACACCGGGAATATTGGGTACGCCAAATAAACCGGTAAGGTCATCGTAACGGCCACCACCGCCAATGCTGCCCATCTTCACTTCTTCGGGTGCTTTGGCTTCAAAAATAATTCCGGTGTAATAGTTTAAGCCTCTTGCCAGAGTAAAATCAATGCTGAGGTTTGTATTTTTAGTTTGATTGAAAACAAATTCCACCTCATCAATTCCCTCTTTACCGGTTTCACTTTCACCAAGTAAAGATTTTATCTGCGTTAATTTTTCTTTATTGCTGCCGGTAATATTTAAGTAACATTCAATAATTTTTATCTGATCATTTTGCAACCCACGTTCCTGTAATTCTTCTTTTACTTTTTCCAGGCCAATCTTATCTAATTTATCAATGGTAATGGTAATGTCTATCATTTTATCAGCGCCGCCGCATAATTCTGCCAATGCAACTAATATTTTCCGGCTGTTTATTTTTAGTTCATAGCTTTTCAAACCTAGCTTAATAAAAACTTCGTGGTAAATATTGGCAAGTTCAACTTCATTTAATAAAGAAAGACTTCCTACCACATCGGCATCGCATTGCGTAAACTCACGGTAGCGGCCTTTTTGCGGCCTGTCGGCACGCCAAACCGGTTGTATTTGATAACGGCGAAACGGGAAAGTAAGTTTAGTGTGGTTCATCGCCACGTAACGTGCAAAGGGAATGGTGAGGTCGTATTTTAAAGCCCTTTCAGTAATATCGCTGCTGCTTTTACCTTCTAAAAGTTTTTCAAAACCGGCCTTTGATTTTTCAATATTTTTTTCGTTGTTGATTCCGTTGTTTAAAATCTTGAAAATAAGTTTATCTCCTTCCTCACCATATTTCCCCATCAGTGTATTTAAGTTTTCCATGGCGGGTGTTTCTAATGGTTCAAAGCCGTAGATCTCAAATACATTTCTGATCATTAAAAAAATATAATTCCGCTTTCTTACAACTTCTGCTGAAAAATCCCTGGTGCCCTGTGGTATAGATGGTTTGTTGCTCATGCTGTTTCGTGAATGGTGAGTTGTGAATCGTGAGTTATATTGTTGTATACTTTTTTATAATACTGTCGCAATTGCTGTCAATTATTTCAAACACTTCATGGTAATGTATTTCCGGTCCGCTCCAGGGGTCTGGTACATCTTTTTCTTCTCCGGGAAACGAAGCATCTAAAAACAAACTTACTTTATTTGTATCAAACTTATTTTTACATATCCGTCTCATATCCTGCAGCACATCATTTGCCATGGCATAAATTATATCGTATTCGTTAAAATCAGCAGCAGTAAACCTTCTGCTTCTTTGTTGGCTGATGTCAATTCCGTTTAATTTTCCCACTTTAATGCTCAAATGATGTGGAGGCTCGCCGGTATGGTAGCCGTTTGTTCCTGCGCTTTCAATCTGCCAGTCTAACCCCGCTATTAATGCTTTATGTTGTAAAATTCCTTCGGCCAGCGGACTGCGGCAAATATTACCCAGGCATACCATTAAAATTTTCATGCGGCAAAGATAGTTAGCAGTGGACAGTTGGCAAGAAGCAGTGGGCAATTGGCAGTTTGCAGTCTTCAGTCTGCAATTGGCGATATCTCTTGCAGACAGGTTTATGCTGTCGTAATTGCCCACTGCGAATTGCCAATTGCCCACTGCGAATTGCCAACTGCCCACTGCTTTATGGAATCTGCAAACTATCTCATCTTATTACCGAACACGGCGCCGGTTTTGATTTTTATTTATTCACTTCAAAACCAACCAGACATGAACAAGAATTTTATTCTGAAAAGCGATATCCTTGATATCATTTTTGAAAAGCGTAACAAATTGTACGGAGCTTACAACCTGCGTAAGTTTTATCCCAATCGTTTAAAACTGGCACTGGGTTTTATGTTTATCACTGCCATTGTTTTTTCAGCATTCACTTTTCTACCAAAAATGGAAAATACAATTATTGCTAAAACTTATGTTATTGAAGATCCAATATGTAAAGAAATTAAGGATAAGCCTAAAGATCCTGAGAAAAAAACAGAAGTTGCAAAATCAGCAGTAAAGCCTGCAGTAAAGGCGAAGCTGGTAAATCATAAAGCGTTTACCAATAATTTTAAAATTGTTACTAATTCAGAAGAAGCAGATAGCATAGTAACATTATTGCCGCTTGATAAAACAGGTAGTACAACTATTGTTGATGCCGATCCCGGCTCTTTTTTAGTTACACCCTTTAAGACAACAGCAGGTGATGACGGAGCAGCAAAACCAGCCACAACAATTAATAAAACCTTACCTATGGAAGGTGACGCTGTGGATGTTATGCCCTCATATCCGGGCGGTATGGATGCTTTTAGAAAATTTCTGGAAAAAAATCTGCAAAACCCAGGCGAAATGGAAAACGGAGAAGCTGTAAGTGTAAGGGTAAAATTTGTAGTTGATTACACCGGTAAATTAAAAAGTTTTGTAACTGTACAGGATGGCGGTGATGCCTATAATAAGGAAGTTGTAAGGGTGTTAAAGAAAATGCCGGATTGGATACCCGGAAAAACCAATGGAGAGAACGTATCCGTATATTATGTTATTCCTGTAAAGTTTACCGGGGCAGACTGATTTTACGTGATTAATTCAGTATTTTCACAGCCCGTAAAAACTTTAATAAAGAACAATCAATAAAATTTTTATAATGGCATTGGAAGAATTTGAAAAAGAAGAACCTACTGAGCGGGAGAAAAGTTACCTGCGCATGAGAAGCATCATGGACTTTGGAATGGGGCTGCTCTGGATGGCGATGGGCGTATTCATGATATTTATTAAAAAATTTAATGCAGAGCTGGCAGAAAAATATGATGAAAGCACATTTAAGGTTTTTGCCGCTGTTTGTATAATTTATGGATTGTTCAGAGTTTACAGGGGATACAAGAAAAAATATTTCAGGGACAGATGAGCAAAAACAAAACAAACCGGATTATAATAATCGCATTAAGCTGTTTTATGATCCTGTTTTTTATAGCAGCATGTAATGATAGCGTGAAGAAAAGCCCTACCGATACAACAACAAGCGGTACTATTAATATCAGTGTGGACGAATCGTTTAAGCCGGTAATGGAAGAGCAGATCAGGGTGTTTGAAAAATCGTACCCCAATGCGCATATCATTGCCCAATACAAGACCGAAGCCGATTGTTTTAAAGATTTTTACAACGATACTTCAAACCGTATGGTTATTGTTACCAGGGGATTAAGGGCTGAGGAAGATGTTTATTTTTTAGATTCCCTGAAATTTTATCCGCATTGGGATAATATTGCCAATGATGCCATTACAATAATTGTGAACAGCAAAAGCAATGATACCATTTTTACATTGGAAAGATTGAGAGATCAGTTATCCGGAAAAATAAACAGGAACCAGAAAATTGTATTTGACGGCTTAAATGCAACAAGCACCGTTCGGTTTGTGATGGATAGTATTTTAAAAGGCAAACAATTTGACACTACTGTTGTGCAGGCTGTAAAGGGTAGCCAGCAGGTTATTGATTATGTTGCAAAAACAGAAAATGCCGTAGGCTTTGTTGGTATTAGCTGGGTTGGCAATCCGGAAGACAGTGCCCAGGTACAAATGTTAAATAATGTAAAAATTGCCTACGTAGCTTGTGAGGTTTGCGATGAAAAACCGTACGTAAAACCAATGCAGGCAAGCATTTTAACAAGGCGCTACCCTTTGGTACGGGGATTGTATTATATCCTTAAAGAAAATTTCAATGGTCTTGGTACGGGGTTTGTAAATTTCTTAAATCAGGAACGTGGACAGTTGATATTCCGACGGGCATATTTGGGTACAAGAATGAATTTTGGAGTTAGAAGAGTAAGGATTAACCAGAAATTATAAAAGATTATCAGAATTTAATGATAGAATAGTTGGAAAATTGATATTATTGTAAAGACTTAAACAGCGAAATAAAATGAAGAATTTAAAATTTACTCTTATCCTGTTAACCGGTTTGTTGCTTGCTAATTTTAGCCATGCACAAACCATTGAAGATGGTAAAAAGTTTTTGTACTATGAAAAATTCATCAGTGCAAAAAATGTGTTTCAGCAATTGTTAACTGCAAATCCCGCAAATGACGAGGCAGCATTTTGGCTTGGGCAAACATTAATTGCACCCGATGAAGACAAGGATATTGAAGGTGCAAAAGCTGTTTACCAAAAGGGTTTGGCTGCAAATGCCAACAGTGCTTTGCTAAAAGCCGGCATGGGGCATATTGAATTGCTTGAAGGCAAAACCCCGCAGGCCCGCAGCAGTTTTGAGAGTGCTATAAGCCTGAGTGGTGGAAAAAATATGTTGGTATTAGATGCTATTGGTTTTGCCAACGGGGATTTTGATTCTAAGTTTGGAGATGGAGCCTATGCAATAGAAAAGCTGCAACAGGCTACCTATATGAAAGGCTTTAAAGATGCAAGGATTATGACAGACCTGGGAGATGCCTTTCGTAAAATACAGGATGGCGGCTCGGCACAACGATCTTATGAAGCAGCTTTGGCAATTGATCCAAAGTATGCCAGGGCTAAATTTCGAATAGGTAGAATTTATCAATCGCAGGGATTTAGCCAGGCACCCATTTATTTACAATATTATAATGATGCTATTGCGTTAGATCCAAATTATTCACGTGTATATTTTTATTTGTATCAATATTATTACGAAACCGATGTGGTAAAATCTGCAGCTTATTTAGATAAATATCTGGCAGCCAAAGGTACGGATGAACCCAACGCCTGCTTCCTGAACGCACAAATGAAATTTGCCCAGGGATTATTTGCTGAAACAATCACCGCTGCTGATGCTTGTGTGGCAGCCAATCCAAATCCTTATCCAAACCTTTTTGGCTTGCTTGCATATTCCAATTATAAAATAGCCGACAAACTTGAAAAGGCTTCAGATTCCCTTGGTGCCATTACAGCTTACGGTAATTCAAAAATTGGTTTTGATAAGTATTTTCAAAAACAAAAACCAAACAAACTGGGTGCCAGGGATTATTTTACTTATGCATCGGTATTATTAAAGTTTCCTGGTAACGAAGCCTTGGCCGGTAATTTTATGGAGCAGGCCGTTGCGCTGGATAGTACAGAAATAGGAAAAGTTACCATGCTGAAAGAAGTAGCTTCTACCTACGAAAAAAGAGGACAATATGCCCAGGCAGGTGAGTGGTATAAAAAAGTATTGAATATTAAAAAAGTTCCCGGCAAAACGGACATATATAATGCAGCTTACAGCTATTACAGAGTAGGCCAGTTTGCAGCGTCTGCACAATTATTTGAAATGTACACACAGAAATACGCCGATGATATTTTTGGTTACTATATGATGGGTAAATCTTATTGGGGTATAGATACTGTAATGGCTTACGGTCTTGCTAATAATTCATTTACCAAAGCCATTGAAGTTGGCGAGGCTTATCCGGATAAATCAAAAATTATTAATCAACTGGTGGGAGCCTATAAGTATTTTATTGCCTTTAGTGCCAACGTCGAAAAAAATTATCCGCTGGCGGTAAGTTATGCTGATAAAGCTTTATTGATAGATCCCAATGATGCGGAGGTAAAAGCCAACAGGGAAGCGCTTGCAAAACTTGCACCCCGTACCGATACAAAACCAGCAAATATTGTTGATAAAATAACCTTTGGCGCAGATGGATCAATCAATACTGTAGGAAAAGATGGATCAACAACAGTAATAACAAAGGAAGGTAAAATAACCACCGTAAAAGATGGCGTAACAACCATCATTGAAAATGGTAAAATAACTGTGATTGGAAAAGATGGTAAAGTGGTAGCTCCGCCTGCACCACCCAAAACGCCGGCAAAAGCAACGCCGACGGCTAAACCAAAAACCCCCGCTAAGCAGGGTACTCAAAAAAAAAAGTAGCACCCGTAATTAAAAAGAAAACTAAGTAATGCATAAAAGACCCCGTTCAGTTTAAAACCGAACGGGGTTTTGTTTTACAAGCTATTGAATATTGCTCATGCTCCCGTATTTTTGCCGATATTAAGAACCAATTTTCATATGGAGTTTTTCTTATTACAGGCTACCGATACCAATAATGCGGCAAATTACCTGCCCATTGCCCTCCAGATGCTTTTTGCAATCGGGCTCATAGCTACCATCATTGTGGGTTCTAATCTGCTGGGGCCAAAAAGAGCTACTTCTGATAAACTACAAAATTTTGAAAGTGGTATTCAAATAAGAGGTAATGCCAGGCAGCCAATGGCGGTAAAGTATTTTCTGGTGGCTATATTATTTGTATTATTTGATGTGGAGGTAATCTTTTTTTATCCTTATGCTGTAAACTTCAGGGAATTAAAGTGGGAAGGATTTATAGCAGTATTAATGTTTGTTTCTTTATTTATAGCTGGCCTGATTTATATTTTTAAGAAGGGTGCATTAAAGTGGGAGGAGTAGAAATAAGCAAATTTGCAAATATGCCAATTTGCAAATTAAGGGAGCTTTAAATTTTTGAAATACTGATTGGCACATTAGTTTCATTTGCAAATTTGCACATTATGAGTCGTCCGGTACAATATAATAATTACGTAAAATTCGATGGAATTCCCGAGGGGTATATGGGAGAGGGATTTATGGCCACCAACCTGGAAAAAGTGGTGAGCCTTGCCCGTAAAAATTCCATCTGGCCTTTACCATTTGCAACCAGTTGCTGCGGTATTGAATTTATGGCAACAGCCGCAAGTCATTATGATTTGGCAAGGTTTGGTGCAGAGCGTATGAGCTTTTCGCCACGCCAGTGCGATCTGATGATGGTAATGGGCACCATCGCCAAAAAAATGGCACCAATAGTTAAACAGGTTTACCTGCAAATGGCTGAGCCACGTTGGGTTTTAGCAATGGGGGCATGTGCATGTTCAGGCGGTATCTTTGACAGTTACTCTGTGCTGCAGGGAATAGATCAGATCATTCCGGTAGATGTGTATGTACCAGGTTGCCCACCAAGGCCCGAAGCTGTGTTAGATGGTTTTATGAAAATACAGGATCTTGTAAATGCAGAGGGATTAAGGCGCAGGTACAGTGATCAGTATAAAGATATGCTGGAAGGATATGGAATACAATAGATTTGTGATTTTGGATTGTAGATTTCGGATTTCTTTAAATTCATACAAACTAAAATATAAAAATCAGGATGCTGTTTTGAGGTTGTTAAATCTAAAATCGACAATCTAAAATCTGAAATTAAAATGGCTTTAACAAACGAAACCATACAACAAAAACTAACTGAAAAATTCCCTGATCAATTAACCGGTTGGCAGGAGCCTTACGGTATGCTCACTTTTACAGCACCCGCAGACCTCAATTTAAAAGTACTTCAGTTTTTATTTGATGATGCAGAATTACGATTTCAGTTTTTGACTGATTTGCAGGCTGTGCATTACCCCGATAATAAAGGAGCCGAACTGGCCGTGGTGTATCACCTTCATAACCTTGTTGATAATGTACGCATACGGTTTAAGGTATTTGTTGACATTGAAAAGCCGGATGTTTTTAGTGCAACATCATTATACAGTGCTGCCAATCACATGGAAAGGGAAACCTACGATTTTTATGGGGTGAATTTCGTTGGGCATCCAAATTTAATAAGAATATTAAATGTTGATGAGATGGATTATTTTCCGATGAGAAAACAATACCCGTTAGAAGACCAAAGCAGGATTGATAAGGATGATGAGATGTTTGGAAGGTAAATTTTTGTATTTTTTCGAATTAAAATATTAGTATGAAACATAAAATTCATTTGCCAATTTTGATTGAACAGGATGAGGATAAAGTTTACATTGTTTCATGTCCAACATTTAAAGGCTGCCACTCATTTGGTAACACCATAGATGAGGCAATGAAAAATATTCAGGAGGTTATTGAAATGTGCCTACAGGAACAGGGAATTGAAAATTCAAATGAATTTATTGGGTTTAGAGAATTGGAACTGGAAGTTGCCTAACTAAACTGATATGGGCATAAAACAAATAGTACTATCTGGCAAAGCTTTTGTGAAATTGCTTGAACAACTTGGTTTCACAACGGTAAGAGTTAATGGCTCACATCATAGAATGAAACATAATGATGGAAGGGTTACAACCATACCGGTACATAAAAATGATGATTTGCCAAAAGGACTAATGAGAAAAATAATAAGAGAAGATTTGAAATTAGAATTAGCTGAATTTGAAAAATTTGTAAAAGAGAATAGTTAATAAAAATTTTTAATGTCAGAAACAACCGATCACATTTTATTACCGGAAGGAAGCATCGAAAAGCAAACCACCACGCTTAATCTGGGGCCAACGCACCCGGCTACGCATGGCGTGTTTCAGAATATTCTGGAGCTGGATGGTGAGCGTGTAATGAAATCTACTTCAACCATCGGTTATATTCACCGTGCGTTTGAAAAAATTGCAGAACGCAGGCCGTTGTACCAGATCACCCCGCTTACCGACCGGTTGAATTATTGCTCATCGCCCATCAACAATATGGGCTGGCATATTACCTGCGAAAAATTATTGGGTCTGCAACTACCTAAACGTGTTGATTACTTAAGGGTCATCATCATGGAATTGTCAAGAATTTCTGATCATCTGATCTGTAATTCAATTGTAGGTGTGGATAGTGGTGCCTTCTCAGGATTTTTATATTTGATGCAATATCGTGAACTCATCTATGAAATATATGAGGAAATATGTGGCTCCCGGCTTACTACTACGATTGGCCGTATTGGAGGTTTTGAAAGGAATTTTACTCCTGCGGCATTCGAAAAACTTGAAAAATTCTTAAAGGAGTATCCCAAAGTTTTAAAAGAATTTGAAAACCTGTTTACCCGTAACCGGATATTCATGGATCGTACAATTGGTTGTGGCCCTATCTCTGCCGGGCGTGCATTGAATTACGGCTTCACCGGGCCAAATCTGCGTGCCGCCGGTGTAGATTATGATGTACGTGTACATACACCTTACAGCAGTTACCAGGATTTTGATTTTATTGTACCTGTTGGAACCACCGGCGATTGTTATGATCGTTTTCTGGTTCGTAACGAAGAAATGTGGCAGAGCCTGAGCATTATTGAACAGGCTTATCAAAAAGTGCAGGAATTTAAAGGAGCCGATGCTGAAGTTTTTCATGCCGATGCGCCGGCTTATTATTTGCCTGAGAAAAAAGATGTTTATACAAAAATGGAAGCACTTATCTACCATTTTAAAATAGTGATGGGTGAGGCAGAAATGCCGGTTGGCGAAGTGTACAGTTCGGTAGAAGGTGCCAATGGAGAACTTGGTTTTTACCTGATTAGTGATGGTGGAAGAACACCTTACCGTTTACATTTTCGCAGGCCATGTTTTATTTATTATCAGGCTTTTGAAGAGTTGGTGAAAGGCGGTATGCTTAGCGATGCGGTAATAACTATGAGCAGTTTAAATTTAATCGCTGGAGAAATGGATGCATAATATGAAAAGAATAAGATTATTGCTCCTTATTGCTTTATTTGTTGCACAGCCTGCTGTGTATGCACAACAAAAAACTGCTTTTGGAGATGAAGTTGGAACATTGGATGGGATTATAAAAGCTTATTATGATGTAGTAACGGTTAAGAAGGGCGAGAAAGTTAGTTTTGAACGGGATAGTCTTTTGCATGTGCCTGATGCTATTGTAGGCATAACAAGGAAAGGCAGGGATGGAAAAATGAAATTGCAAATGATCTCTTTAAAACAGTTTCATCAGGAATCAGATGCATCTCTTGAGAAGGATGGATTTTTTGAAAAAGAACTTAGCAGGAAAGTGGAAAAATTCGGATCCATTTACCAGGTATGGAGTACTTATGAAACTAAGAATTCGGCAGATGGCCCGCTTTTGGAAAGGGGCATTAACAGCATCCAGTTGTTTTTTGATGGTACAAGATTCTGGATCCTTTCCTGGGTTGCAGAAGACGAATCAAAAGAACAACC
>JBKJLT010000480.1:0-3322 GCA_046596765.1 Ferruginibacter sp.
ACATCCATATCAATTCCTGTTTATTGCCGTAGCGGTCTGCTGTACCGTCTAATCCAAAATGCACCGGCACCCTTTGTGGAATGCTGTTATAAATTTTAAGGAAATACAATACAGGCAACAGCCAGATAATTAAAGCGGCAAAGCCGGATAAATTTTTCTTTATCATTTTGTTTTTTTTGATAACTGTAATAACCACTTCAACATTTCATCCATGACGGTAGTGTTAATGGAATAAATAATAAACTGACCTTCTTTAACCGATACTACAAGCCCTGCCTGTTTTAGTAAATCTAAATGATGCGATATGCTTGGCTTAGAGATATTAAACTGATCAGCTATTTCTCCTGCTGTCATGTCTTTTGTTTTCAGCAGCTCCAGTATTTCCCTTCTTGTAGGGTCGTTTAGGGCTTTAAAAAGATTGTTCAAAAAATAGTTGTTTATATATTTAGACAAATATCTAAATAGTTCTTGAATAAACAAAATTTTTTCACGGGAATTCTTTAAAATATTTTGAAAAGCAAAAAGCCACAGATTAATCTGCGGCTTTTAAATTTATTTAAGTTTGAAAATTATCTTATCCTGTGCAAATAATCATTATTCATAAACTGCTTGTGAATATCTTTCAGATCTCTTAAAATGCTGGCATCTACCAAAGTGCCCGAAGTTTCTAATAAAAACCCACCAATGAGTTCGTTGTTCACGGCTGTTTCAACTTCAAAAGTTTGTCCTGCTGTAGCGGTAGCTTTTACATTAGCAAGGATGGCATTCAGCATATCATCTGTGATAGGATCGGCAGTTGTAATTTTTACTTTATGAATATTACGCAGTGCATTAAACTGGTCAATATAAGTAGTTGCAATTTCGGGCAGGTTTGTTTCTCTGGCCTTGCGTACAAGTAACTGAATAAAAGCGCTTGTAAGTGTGCTTACTTTTTCTTTGGTGATTGATTCAATTATCTTTCCTTTGGCAGTTGGCTTAATGACCGGGCTGCGCAGCATGTTCACAAAATCGGGATTGCTTTTGCAGATGCTGTGTAACCATTTCATATCGGCATATACGGCATCTACCTGGTTTTGTTCTGTTGCCAGATCAAGTAAACTTTTTGCGTAACGGCCTGCTAAACGTGGATTGTTCATTTTATAGCTTTTAGCATTTAGCTTTTAGCTTTTAGCCGCCCCGTTCCTGCTAACGGCTAACAGCTAATAGCTAACAGCTTTAATTCAATTTTACTTCGGCAGCAAGGGTCTTAATATAACTCTCTTGCTCTGCTTTGTTGCTTAATTCTTTACGCAATACTTTTTCACTTACTTCCAATACTAAGCTACCTACCTGGTTTTTAATTTCAGTAAGTGCAGCCATTTTCTGGTTCTGGATAGAAGCATGTGCCTCAGTCATGATTTTGTTTGCCTGAACTTTGGCTTCTTCTTTTGCTTCGGAAATCATTTTGTCTTTTGTTTCCTTGGCTTCTTTAAGCATGCTGGCTCTTTCTTCACGTGCCTGGGTAAGAATGGCTTCATTGTCATTCTTCATCTGGGCCATTTCCAGCTTGATCTTTTCAGCAGTAGCCAAAGAATCAGCAATGTTTTTTTCACGTGTTGCCAGGCCACCAATAATCATTGGCCATGCAAATTTTTTCAACAGAAAAAATACGATAAGGAAAGCAAGAAGCGTCCAGATAATAAGGCCGAAGGCCGGTGTTAGTAATTGCATTTTATAGTATTTATAAAATAAAAAATTCTGAAATGTTCAATATTGATTTACCGTACAAGAGTGATTCCTTTTTTGCTTTTCTCAAAAGCAAAAAAGGAATAAAATCCTATTTGCCAATGAGGAATCATAGTAGCACAAAAGCCGGGTTCAAAAAAAACTGTTTTATTTTTTTGCATTTCTCGACTTCGCTCGAAATGCAGACTTCGCCCCTTCGACTTCGCTCAGGATGCGAAAAAAATTACTGCATCCTCCGTCCTGTACTTTGGATGCAGTAAAGGTTTTTAAAGCACCATAGCCAGGAAACCGATGATGATCGCAAATAACGCTGCTCCCTCAACCAAAGCGGCTGTAAGGATCATGTTACTGCGAATGTCGTTGATAGCTTCAGGCTGGCGGGCGATTGATTCCAATGCGCCTTTACCAATTTGACCGATACCGATACCGGCACCGATTGCACCTAAGCCAGCTCCAATTGCACCACCTGCATTTGCGTTAGCTACTTCGCTTAACATTACATTCAATAAATCCATGATTCTGATTTTATATTGGTTAAAAAAAACTTGATTTAAACTATAACTGCATCCGCATGATGATCTGTATCATTATGCCCACCTTCAAAAGCCTGACCAATAAATACTGCTGTTAATATGGTAAAGATAAAGGCCTGCAAAAAAGCAACCAGTACCTCAATAAAATAAATGAAAACAGTAAAAGCGATAGAGAATGGAGAAAAGCCCCAGCCTACATATTGGTTTAATGATGCCATGATGAAAATGAGCGAAATTAAACAGATTATCAGGATATGACCGGCCACCATATTAGCAAACAGCCTGATCATTAAAGCAAATGGCTTGGTGAAAATTCCAAGAATTTCAACCGGTACTAAAATTACTTTAACCCAGCCTGGTACACCCGGAGGATTGATAATGTGCATCCAGTAATGTTTATTACTGCTGAACAGGATTACCACAAAAGAGATAATAGATAAAACAAACGTGAAAGTAATATTACCTGTAACATTAGCTGTTCCCGGTATCAATCCAATAATGTTGTTGATAAGAATGAATAAGAATACAGTTAACAGGTAAGGCAGGTATTTATTGCTTTTAGCACCCAGGTTTGGTTTGGCAACTTCGTCGTTTACAAAGTTCACAATGGTTTCCATGGTATTTTGCATGCCTTTTGGTGCCGAAGTAATACCCTGACCGGTGCCATATTTACGTGCAACTTTAATGAGTATGATAACCAGCAAAGTAAGTGCTAATAGCATTTGTACCACATTACGGGTAAGAGAAATATCATAAATTTTAACCGATTCATTTACTGTGCGGTCTTCATTTAGAACTACAATGTTGCCAGCCGAATATTTATTCCGGTCAATTTTGAAACTGTTAATATGTTCATTGGTAAGCAAGGAATAACCGTTTACTTCATGCTCTCCATGATGAAAAGCTGAAGACATAAAGCAGGAAAATCCTTTCTCTTTTGAATACAAAATTACCGGCAGGGGAATGGTTGCGTGGTGCTCGTGTCCGTCAGATCCTTTGTAAGATAAAAAGTGGAACTCGTGGGCGTCCATAATGTGTCCGAAGATAACTTCGTTGGCATCAAA
>JBKJLT010000520.1:0-2595 GCA_046596765.1 Ferruginibacter sp.
CCAAAAGCATCATCGCCGCCATTACCATCAACCATACCGCCTTTCTGGTATTTATCTCCCATGCGAAAACGGAGAAAGCGAATGATGATATTATCACCGGCAAGTCCAACGGAATTATCTGCCAGGCAAATACCATCGCCTGGTGCAGACTGGCCTGCAATGGTTACTTCGCCTTTAATTGAAAGTTTTGTTTCCAGGTGAACGATACCCGATACTGTAAAAGTAATGATACGTTTTTCTGTTGCCTCTGCTGCCGCCCTGAAACTTCCGGCACCTTTATCATTTAAGTTTGAAACAATAAATATCCTGCCGCCTCTTCCCCCGGTTGTAAATTTTCCAAATCCCTCAGCACCAGGAAAAGCAAGTGCTTTTTCATCAATAGTTTGCTTCATTACAGTTTGACTATGCATTGTGCTGCAACTCATAAAAGCTATTGTCAAAAACAAACAGAAAAAATAAAGTTTCATTTTTTTTAAGATTAAAAAAGGCTGCTGCAATTTGCAACAGCCCTCGAAAACTAACGCTATGAAAAAAAATTAATAACCCGGGTTCTGTTGTAATGCACCCTGGTATGATGATATTACTGTTAAGCTGAAAGGATACAATTCACTTTTACCCGGCACAAAGAAAGAAGCCATACCCAGCCATAATGGTTTTCCATCTATAGCCGTGGTAGAAGTTAAACTTCTTGCCCAGGGTACACCTGTCCAACCGGTTACAGGAACGGGCCTTTGTTTTGGCCTCCAGAATGGCAACGCATTTGATGCGGTATTTGTACCTGCGAAAAACTGAATTTCTTCTCCTACATTTTTAAACCAGATAGAATCCGGCACATTGGTATAAGGCCCTGCACTGGTACTCATTTGCTGAATTCTGATTCTGGCATCGGCCAGTTTTGTTGACAGCAGGTTCCAACGCAGTAAGTCGTACCTGCGGATACCTTCGTGTCCAAATTCAAGATAACGTTCATTGGCAACAGCATCAAAAAATGCGGCTTTGGTTGTAGGGGTAATTCCAATTGCACCGGTATTGCCCCGGTATCCTCTTTTTCTTACTTCTTCAAAAGCAGCTATGGCTGGGGCTGTAGGAGCTCCGCTGATTTCATTAACTGCTTCGGCATACATCAGCAACACATCAGAAAACCTGATAAGCGACCAGTTATAACCTACGTTTAAAACAGTTCCGGGTAATAATGGAACCCGCCAGTCTCTTCTGTATTTACCGGTATTTAACTGGGCTAAATTACGCTGAGATTTAATATTCGTTGCGGAGGGAACCTGGTAATGTGTAATGGTTATATCACGCCTGGTATCAACAGAATCAAAAGTATAAAAATAATTAGGCAACATTTGAATACCACCACCGCCTGCGCCGTAACGGGATGCGTTGCTCAGGTTTGGACCATCATAATTTCCCATACGGCTATCACTGTTTCCGTTACCGCCACCTGCACCAACTTCAAAAATAATTTCACCCTGTGGATCGTAAACAAATGAGGTAACTTTTCTCCATACATCTTCATAATTAGGATTTAAAGTATGTTGGTCTCTGCGTGCCATCAACTCTTCACATTCTGTTTTAGCAATATTGTAATAATTAAGGTAGTCTGCTCTTCTTTCCATTTGTCCGTTGCTACGTAAAGCATATCCGCCGCGGAACATCGCCATCCTTGCACGCAAAGCCATTACCGCACCTTTTGTAATTTTTTCATTTCTTATACCTGCATCTGTTCTCCAGGGAACTATTACTTTTGCTGTTGCCAGATCTGCCAGTAACACATCATACAAAGAATCACGATTGGTTTTGGGTATAAACAAATTTGTTTGTTTGTAAGAAGGAATCATTGGAGCAGGTACATCGCCCCAATTCAACATCAATTGAAAATAGAACTGCGCCCTTAATGTTAAAGCCTCGCCATACAATCTTTTTACCGCTGCCTGGTCTGCAGCAACTGCAGAAGTGTATTGCGGCATTAATGGAATCTGCTCAATACAAAGATTTGCTTTTTCTATACCGCGGTATAACTGATTAAAGGGATTTAGAATTTCAGTATTTGTTAACAACAACTGGTAGCGGCCTACACCTCGTCTTCCATTATCAATATTTCCGCTTACAATACCTTCATCACTATCGTATGGATAGTACATACTGATACGTATGCCGTAACCGTTATCGCCCTGTAATTCATCATACACACCAACTAGTGCGGTAGTAGCGTTAGATACATTGCCAAATGCTTCTGCAATGGTATATTGCGAGGCCGGACTAACCTCTGTATATTTTTTACAACCTGCAAGCGTAAACAACGCAAACATAATTACGGCTGCTGTTATTGATTGATAAATTTTATTTTTCATATAGAATCGTTTTATTTTTTAGAAAGTAACGTTTACACCAAACAACCATGTTTTGGCACGGGGATAAGCAGCGAAGTCAACACCTGGTGTTAGCGGATCGCTTCTTCTTGCTGTAACATCGGGATCAAAACCTGAGTAACCGGTTAATGTGGCCAGATTATTTACAGTTCCATAAAACCTGATATTGGCAATTTTGATTTTGCTCATCAGTTTTTTAGGTATAGAATAACCCAGCGTT
>JBKJLT010000041.1:0-8388 GCA_046596765.1 Ferruginibacter sp.
GGGTAAAAGGTTTAAAAATGCAGATGACGAACCATACGCTCTTGAAAATAACCGTTGGCGCATCAAACCCAAAAGTAAAGAGTCAGATTCGGCCATTCACCAGCGGCTCAAAGAAAATCTTTACTTCTTTATACTATTTTACAAAAGTGCATTGGCTAAGGCTGATAAGACCATTTCTTTTTGGGGTTTACCCAGTTGTTTTAAATGGTATGGCGGCGCCATTTTTATAAAAAAGAAAGATGAACTTAAAGAAAACTGGATCAATTGTTTTTATAACGAAGAACAGGCCATGCAGGCGTACAAACTTGCCGACAAATTAATAAGTCAGAAATACAACTGGCCAAAAGGAGAACGTAATTGGGTAAAGTTAAACCTGGCCGTGGTGGAGCTGATGTATAAAAAGATAGATGAGGTGAGGTAACCTCACCCCAACCCTCTGCTATGGGAGAGGGAGCCGCACCCTGAGATGGTAAAGTGCTTCCGGATAGCATTAATTCTCTTTTTCCATAATCATTGCAACCAAGTTGTGATAATACTTGCATATGCAACAAAATAGTTTTTTATAAACCATTATTTTTGCTTTGTGAAAACAATCATGCTCATATTTAGTATTTATCTATTTCTGTTGCCAGGCATCGCCTGCGCCGGAGAAGATAATTGCAGTGATGAGTTGAATTCGACTGTTACAAAAACCGCTGATCATGAAGATCATGAAAAAGAAGACTGCGGAAATTTTTGCACCTGTTCCTGCTGTGTACATATTGTTTCTGTAAATTTTCAATCGCCAGGAATTTGTATTGATAAGCCTTTATTAAAGAGTACGACACTTTCTCTTTACCACAATATTTCACTTCCTTCCAACTACTTTGGAAATATATGGCAGCCGCCAAAGATGAGTTAGTTTATAGAACAGAAACTAATCATCTTATTTTAAAATATTTTTAATGCAAAAAATAATAACGTTGCTTTTGGCAACCTTACTTGTATATGGTGCCCATGCCCAAAACAGTTTTACAGCAATTATAAAAGACAGCAAAACACTGCAACCTTTAAGCGGTGCCAGTGTGGTTTTAAATAATGCTGGTGGCAGCAAAGCCGATAGCAATGCTGTTGTTCAGGTAAATAACATACCAAACGGAAAGCAAAGCATTTCATTCAGCTTTGCTGGATATGAGACGGTTACGCAGGAATTTGTTTTTCCGTTGGAAGATAAAAATACGATCATCATTTTTTTAACTGCTATTGAAGAAGATATGGACGAAGTAATTGTGCAGAGTACACGTACCAGCCGCACTATTGCCAACACGCCCAGCAGGGTTGAAACCATTGATGGCGAAGAACTGGATGAAAAAAATAATATGCGGCCAGCAAATGTATCTATGCTGCTGCACGAAAGTACAGGCTTACAGGTACAGCAAACATCGGCCACCAGCGGTAATGCCAGCATTCGTGTGCAGGGACTTGATGGAAAATATACACAGCTTTTAAAAGATGGTTATCCTAACTACGGCAATTTTGCCAGCGGGTTAAGCATACTGGAAATTCCGCCGCTTGATTTAAAACAGGTAGAAGTGATCAAGGGCCCGGCTTCTACCTTGTACGGTGGTGGTGCCATTGCCGGAGTGGTGAATTTTATTTCAAAACTGCCTGGAGAAAAATTAGAAGCTGATTTTTTGTTTAATCAATCGCATATCGGTCAAACAAATGTTGGCGCATACATTTCACAAAAGAAAGGAAAGTTTGGATTTAGTTTTTTGGGACTGGGGAATCTGCAAAAAGCTTATGATGTAGATAAAGATGATTTTACAGAGTTGCCACGCAACAAGAATTTCACTATTAATCCAAGGTTGTTTTTTTATCCGGATGCATCCTGGAGTATTATGCTTGGCCACAGCTATACCTGGGGATGGAACACCGGCGGAGACATGCTACAGATAAAGGGAAATGGAAATGCATTGCATACTTATTTTGAAGAAAACAATACGGTAAGAAATACCACTACGCTGGAAATTGATAAAAAATTCAAGAGCGGTAGTAAATTGAAATTGAAACAAAGTCTTGGTTTATTTGACCGGGTAATTACTTTGCCGGCTTATGCTTTTTCGGGTTTTAACTCCAATAGCTTTACCGATTTATCATACCTGGTAAAAAAGAAAAAGCATACCGTTATAAGCGGCGTAAATATTGTTTATGATAAATTTAAGCACCGCAATATGAGGGTGGTGGATGCACAAACATTTACTGCGGGTGGATATATACAGCACACCTGGGATGTAACCAACAGGGTGATTTTGGAAAACGGTTTAAGAGTGGATAATATGAACTTTAAAAATGCAGGCTTTACAAAAAATCAAACTTTTATTTTGCCAAGAGTTTCGGCGTTGTTTAAAATTACAGATAAGATAAGCTCACGGATTGGCGGCGGCCTGGGGTATAAAACGCCTACTGTTTTCACAGAGGAAACTGAAAGGCTGCAATATCAAAATTTGCAGGCTTTAAATAATGTGGAAGCGGAGCGGAGTGTTGGTGGAACTGCCGATATAAATTTTAAAACAAAGATTGCAAGTGACCTTGCTTTTAGCATCAACCAGATGTTTTTTTACACACGGATTAATAAACCGCTGGTTTTAGGAGTTGATGGATTTGGCAACTACTCTTTTTCCAATGCTTCAAAAGCTGTTACCAGCAGTGGTTTTGAAACGAACCTGAAATTTATTTATAAGGAAGACCTGAAATTATTTGTTGGTTACACATTCACTTATGCAAAAGCGGGCTACCTTGCTGGTAACCGGTTTTTACGTTTGGTTCCCAAAAATAAACTGAACCTTACACTGATGTATGAGAAAGAAGATAATTTTAAACTGGGTTTGGAAGGTTATTTAACCGGTAACCAATATCTTAATAACGGAACCAGAACACCATCTTTTTGGGAGTTTGGTTTTATGGCGCAGAAGACATTCAGGAAAGTATCTGTGTTTATTAATTTTGAAAACTTTACTGATCAACGGCAGAGCAAATACAAAACAGTTGCGAATCCTCCGCACAGCAACCCAACGTTTGATGAGATATGGAACCATACAGAAGGGTTTGTAGTAAACGGAGGTATAAAAATTAAATTGTAATGAAGATACATACCAGCATGCCTGTAGCTTTGAAACCATTTTACCGGCAGGAACTGTTACTTGCAAAAACTGAATTTGATAAAAAGCATTACCAGCAAAGCTGGCGGCATTTGGAGAGGGCACATATCCTGGGTCAGCCATACCCGGCAGCACATACTGCTGTGCATTGGAAAATGCTGAAATTTGGAATTAAAATTAAAAACAGTAAAGAAATTATTGCACAGATACCACGATTATTGATTGGCGGAGTAAAATCATTTGTAGGAAAAATTCCTGTGGGTAATACCGGTGGAGCAAATGCACCGGCATTAAGGCCAATGGAAATACCGGAAGATCTCATGATATTGATTAAAGCTGCGGGACTTTAAAAAAAGAAGAATGCTTTGCAGCAATTTTTTCAATATTGCAACTGACTTTTTTATTTTCTTAAAAAGATATTCATACTTAAATACCTGTTACTGAAAACTGTTGCATTAACTTACTGAATATTTCAGGCCATATCAAACATTTATAAACTTTTAAAAATTAAAATCATGGGATTTGATCAGTATCACGAACCACCGGAAGAACTTTCGGCAGCCACCAGAACTTTTGCCCGTATGGTGACCTCTTTAATAGAAGAAGCCGAAGCAATAGGCTGGTATGAACAAAGAATATCTGTGGAAAAAGATAAACAGGCAAAAGCCATCATGCAAAATGCACAGGAAGAAGAATTTAAACATTTTGGCATGGATCTGGAATTTTTACTTCGCAAAAAGCCAACATGGAGAACGACTTTGCAATCCATCCTATTTACAAAAGGCGATATTGTTGCATTAGGAAAAAAGGGCGAAGAAAAAGCAGAGAAATTATAAGCCGGCAGCAGCAAAAAAATTAAATGCTTATTCAAGCATGAAAATAAAGGGTCGCAGATTTTTATTTGCAACCTTTTATTTTCTTCATAAATTCTTTAACGCAGCAATAGTAGCAACTGGGTCGGCCGATTTGAAAACTGTATTACCTGCAACCAGCACATCTGCTCCGGCATCAATGATTGATTTTGCATTTTCCAAAGTAACGCCGCCATCAACTTCAATCTTAACATGCAATGAACGTTCATCAATCATTTCACGCAGTTGTTTTATTTTAAGTAAGGTGTGTGGTATAAATGATTGTCCGCCAAAACCGGGGTTCACGCTCATCATGCAAACCAAGTCAATATCAGCCAGTATATCCTTTAATGCTTCTACAGGCGTATGCGGATTGATTGCTACACCAGCCTGCATGCCCAGGCTTTTTATCTGCTGAATATTGCGGTGCAAATGCGGGCAGGCTTCAATATGAACAGATAAAATATCGGCACCGGCTTTTTTAAATGCTTCAGCATAATTGCCTGGCTCTTCAATCATTAAATGCACATCGCATATTTTGTTGGTAGCTTTTCTAAAAACTTCCACAAGCATAGGCCCGTAGCTGATATTGGGTACAAAGCGCCCATCCATTATATCCAGGTGATACCAGTCTGCAACGCTTTCATTCAGCATTTTACATTCAGCTTCTAAATTTAAAAAATTGGATGCTAATAAAGATGGGGCAATTAAAGCCATAATATAATTGGGTTTTGCAGAAATCAGAAAAGCAAATTTATAACTTAAATGCCAAATTGTGTTTTGAACCACATAGAAGCAATAGATACATAGAAAAAACATAGGCCCTATGTGTTTTTCTATGTGTTAATAAATACTATGTGGTTCAAAAAAAAATGCTTTTGAATTTAGTGAGCTTTCAATCTTTCCAATGCTTCTTTGGCTTCCACATAATCAGGGCTGTATAATAATGCAGTTTTATATTCTTCAACAGCATCATTTGGTTTGTTCATTTTTTCCAGGCAGCGGCCCAACCAGTAGTAGCCTTCATCAAAACTATTCTGTAAGGTTACTGCTTTGTCTAAAACGGTAATTGCATCCTCATACTTGCCCATATCGTACAGTGCAATTCCTTTTTCACGGTAGGCAAACATGTGGCGGTTATCCAGTTTAAGGCATTTATCAAAAAAATTAATGGCGTTTTTTTTATCACCGGCATAATTATAGTAAAGCCCCTTTATAAACATTGCTTCCTTTTCTGTTTCGGGCAGTTTTGTTTTTATTAAAGCGTCAGCAATCAGCAACGCTCTTGCATTTTTTGTTTGTGCATACAATGAGCCCAGTAAAATTAAATAGCGGGGAGATGGATTTAGTTTTAATGCGGTTTCAAAAGCGGTAATGGCATTCAGCGTGTCTTCATTTTCAAAATGCAGGGTTGCCTTTATGTCCCAGAGCCTGGTATTTAAACTATCTTTTTGCAAAGCATCGTTGATGGTTTCAATGGCTTTATTGTACTCGGTACTGTCGCGGTAAAACTGAATCAGTTCCTCCTTCAGTAAAAGCAATTTAGGGAATTTTGTAATAGAATCTTTTAAAATTTTTTCACGGCCAGCAGCAGTTTCTCTGTTCTGTTTTGCCTGATCCTGGTTATTGCAAGATATGATTATCATCAGTAATGGCAGGCAGCGCAGTATTAATTTCATCATGCTGCAAAAATAAGCACTGCAGCCATCTGGCAGATGACAATTTGCTGACAATCTAAAATTTAACATCTGCTACTTTTGCAGAAGAAAAAATAACAGCATGAAAAAAATATTATTTGCAGCGATAGTAAGTGTGGTTGTAATCTCATTGGTTTCTTTTAAAAAGAATACAATTAATAGCGGTAAAGTATTATTGAAGGATACGCTTTTGTATGAAGGCGAAAAGCATTTTGCCAATATGCAACAACTGACTTTTGGTGGCGATAATGCGGAGGCTTATTTTAGTTTTGATGGAAAATATATCATCTTTCAAAAAACAAATCCAAAGGAAAGCATTAACTGCGACCAGATTTATGTAGGTAAAGTGCCTGCTGCCGGCGAAAAATTTGAATACAAAAGAATTAGCAATGGTAAGGGAAGAACTACCTGCGGTGCTTTTTTAAAAGATGGCAGGCATGTTGTTTTTGCATCTACGCATTTAGAAGCTGATAATTGTCCGCCAACACCAGACAGGGCAAAATATGGCAACAAATATATCTGGCCGTTGTACAGCAGTTATGATATTTTTATGGCCGACCTTGATGGCAATATTATAAAGCAACTCACCAACAGTAAAGGTTACGATGCTGAAGCAACTATATCTCCCGATGGAAAAAAAATGTTGTACACAAGCACCAAAGGTGGCGATATTGATTTGTATATAATGAACCTAAAAACGGGTAAAGAGAAAAAAATTACCAACACACTGGGTTATGATGGCGGTGCCTGGTTTAGTCCGGATGGTAAAAAAATAATCTGGCGTGCCAGCAGGCCCAAAACCGAAGCTGATGTAAAAGAGTATAAAGATTTACTTGCTGAAAATCTGGTAGCACCAACCAATATGGAAGTGTTTACCGCTAATGTTGAGGGCAGCAATGTAAAGCAGGTAACCAGTTTTGGCAACGCCAATTGGGCTCCCGCTTTTATGCCCGATAATAAAAGGATAATTTTTGCAAGTAACCACCAGAGCAAAAGAGGTTTTCCCTTCAACCTGTTTATTATTAATGAAGATGGCAGTAATCTCGAGAAAATATCTGCCGAAAAATCTTTTGATGCTTTTCCAATGTTTAGTCCTGATGGAAAGAAGATAATTTTTTGCAGCAACCGTAATAATGGCGGTACCAGGGATACCAATATTTTTATTGCTGATTGGGTGGAGTAGGGAGGTTAACTAATTTGCCTCCGGAAATCTTTTGGCACGATATTTTCGTTCATAAAACTGAAATAAAATTCAGTAAATATGTTAACGAAAATGAAGTGTGTAATGTTGATCGGCAGTTTTTTAATCCTTTCAGCAACTGCCTGCAAAAAATCAGATACAGTTTCAGGCATTCCTGCAATTAGTAGTGAAAACAATAAGGTTGTTGGTGCGGCTGCCAATGATTTGTTGAGTGCCTCAAAATACAGTTCTGTAAAAATTGAAATACAGTACATGCCGGGTTTTCAACCCGATGCTGCGGCTGTTAATAATCTTACCAATTTCATAAATTCACTGATCAATAAACCCGGCGGTGTGTCTGTGATACAAACACCAATTGCTTCTGCAGGCAAAACTGTTTTATCGCTTAATGATATTGCAACCGTCGAAAAAAACAACCGCACAGTTTACACATCCGGTACCCAGTTGGGGGTGTACTTTTTATTTACAGATGGAAATTATTCAGAAACAAATGTTTTAGGATTGGCTTACAGAAACACATCCATGGCGATTCTGGGTAAAACCATTCATGATAATTCAGGCGGCATAGGACAGGCAAGCCGAACCAAATTGGAGAGTACTGTTTTAGAGCATGAATTTGCTCACATACTTGGGTTGGTAAATATTGGCTCTTCCATGCAAACCAATCACCAGGATGCCGCACATGGCAATCATTGTAACAATACCAGTTGCCTGATGTATTATACCTCAGAAACCACAGATATTTTAGGGATTTTGCTTACGGGTAATATTCCTGTGCTGGATACAAATTGTAAAGCTGATCTTACAGCCAATGGTGGTAAATAATATGTGCCTTAAAAATTTTAAAGAAGTCAATTTATAAAAAGTGGACTTCTTTTTTATTCAACGATTACCCAACTCAATAACTTCAGCATTTTTCATTTCGGTATCATCAATAACAAAACGGATGATGGTTCTTACCTTATGCCAACCCTGTTTACCGGCGGCGCCAGGGTTCATGTGTAAGCAGTTTAGTTTATCATCGTGCATGATCTTTAAAATGTGGGAGTGGCCGCTGATAAATAGTTTCGGCCGGTGAATCAATATTTCTTTTTTTGTTTCGGGATTGTATTTTGGGGGATAGCCACCAATATGCCGCATCATCACTTTTACGCCTTCGCACATAAAAACCAACTGCTCCGGAAATTCCTTTCTAATGTCCTGCCCGTCTATATTTCCGTAGACTCCTCTCAACATGGTCTGACGTTTCGTCTGACCATGTTGAGAGGAGTTGTTAGTCAGACGGGACATCAGACCGTGTGCCAGCTCCATCGTGCCAAAATCGCCCACATGCCAAACTTCATCACAATCTTTAAAATGCTCAAAGATGGTTTCATCCAGAAAATGATGTGTATCAGCAATTAATCCAATTCTTGTCAAGGTTTGTATATTTATTAAGTGTAAATTTACAATACAAATTTAACGAATGCCTTTTCACCGCAACTTTACCTATTACATTG
>JBKJLT010000079.1:0-11527 GCA_046596765.1 Ferruginibacter sp.
GTGGTATCCCTTGTTATCAAACCTTTTCTGGCTGCCGCATTCAGCCAGCCCGTATCCGGCTGGCGGCCTAAAATAAAGTCAGCACCCGGTGCCATACTCTTCCAGTTTTGGCCAACATATTTTGTACTGTCGGTATAGCCCGGTAATCTTGTATGTGCATTTTCAGAAAGAGAGAAACTTGCCTGTTTTAAACTGGTTAGCAACTTGCCGCCAAATCGTAAGCCGTTACTCACATAAGGAACTGCTCCCTGGTCTACTTTGCGGCGTTTTTTAACTACTTTGGTGCCATTCTTTTTTACAATAGTGTCTTTGTATTTGGTTATTCTTGCCCTCCATCTTTCCTGGTCGGCTTTGTTGCCCGGCGCTTCTAACTGTCTTAACCATTTAGATTTCTGGTATAGCCTGTTAAAATCAAACTGAGCAGTTGCTTCACTTTGCTGGCCGTTTTCAATAATATTACCAAGCTCAACTGCCAGGCGTGATGCACCTATCCAGCTATAAGATGCCTGATAACGCAGGTTTATCGTTGTCCAATCAATCAACGGGAATTTGGCAGTAGGTAATGTATATGTAAAATTAGCGGTGTGATTGTAGGTTGTATTTCGTCCGCCTTTTAATAAATTACGCCAAACCGTATCTTTTTTAGCACCGGTATTCAGCCTTCCGGCGGGTTCATCAATACGGCTGTTGTTAATTGCGGTAAAATCAAAATTCAAACTGCGTGTAATATTCCAGCGCAGAATATAATTACGCTGAAAAGTATAATACTTGTCGTAGGTTTCGGGAATCTTGTATTTTGATGTACCTATGCTGCGTGGCCTCAGGGCACCAAACTGGCGGTTAACATCGGCCCTGAAACTTAACTGCGATGGTATCAGGTTGAAATTAAAATCTTTAACCAGGTCGAACCAATGTGTTTTTCTTTTGGTAAAGAATTTGATCTTTTTAAAAGGCTCAAAATATCTTTCTTTTGGAGAAAAATTATAACCCAATCCATACTTATGCCGGGTAATTTCGTTATTCTCTATTAAAGGCGTATGGCTTTTAATTTTAAGGTACGAATAGCTGAAATCAAAATTAGAGATATCATATACTTTCGGTTTTTTGGTGCCTGTGCGCTGCTTACGCACATTGGTTAAGTTAACCGTGGTGGTTGATGAATATTCTACAGCAGCGGTTTTTATAGAATCTTTGGCTTTGCCTGAAGCATCTTTTAATTTATCCTTTAATTTAATATCCATATCGTACGGGTCGTACTCCGGCTTACTTACAGATTGCTGGTAACTGGCAAAAACGGGAATAGATATGGCGGCTTTTGGTGGCAGCAGCTTGCCCAGTTCAAGATTTGCCGAAACATCAAACTGGTAAAAATTATCACGGTAACGGTCATTAATTCTTTGTTCCAATGTTCCAAAACCGCTGCTGTGTGTATTGGCCGATAATGAAACAGTACCCAAATCGGCAAGATTCAGATCAATTCTTCCTAAAGCTGCCCAGCCACCATGCTCATCAATGGAAGAAAGGCGCAGCTCGTTTACCCATACTTCGGCGCATGCCGATGGTACTTTGGTATTTTCAACACCTATCAATATGCCTCTTATTTCTGCCAGGTTAGGGTTACCCATCACAGAATACGTATGCCCGTTTGATTGTAGTTGCCTGAAAATTTTATCGGGTGGGGCACCAACATTATTGTTTCTGGCCTGTTTTAATTTAACGAGAGTTTGCAGATCCACGTCAAGCGAATTTCTGGGATTCCACAAGGTATCGTTATACGCAACAGAATTGGCATCCATAGTGGAACCTGCAAGTGGATTGGTTAGTATTAAGGGTATACGTATCTCGTAATAATTATTCACAAAATCGGTACCCATGCGGAATACGGCAGTAAGGTCTTTATCCCTCAGCGTTCCGGCCGCAACTTTTGTATTTTCTTCGGCATGTATATACATCTGCAATTTGCGGAACTGGCGTAAATCTCTGTTGGCAAATGTTTGCTGTACAGCCCTGGCATCGTTTTGTGCAAGATTACAAATCTGCAACGTAAGCGACTGTTCGTTTTGTAACAGGTTAACGCCGTTATTGCTTAATGTTTGTACCCTTTGAATTTCTGTAGGGGTGCGGTATGGCAACGGGGTACGTTTATCATTCTCTTCAATATTTACTGCGCCCTGGTTAAAAACTGTAGCACTGCCGTTGGGCAACTGGGTATAGGTGCCTAAAGTGTCAATTTTATAATTAAATTTTCGCCACACATTACGGGTAAACTGTAGTTCGCCAAAACGCATTACCACACTGTCTTCGAACCCGGTTAAGAACATGCGAACAAAGCGGATTGATTTAAAATCGGGAATATTACCGATTTTACGGTTGTACTGCTGAATAGGGATACGGAACTGGTACCAGGTTTCATTACGTTGCGTATTGTTTACCAGACTGATAGGCACTAATTTCTTATCAACAATAAAGTTTGTACCAATTGCCATTTCGGGCCTGGTAGCTGGCTTGATGTCAACTATGTATTGAAAGTATTCTTCTGTCTGGTTGAGGGTATTATCACGGTTAAAATCTTCAGCATCGGGGTATAATGTTGCTGCTGATGAAAACGTAGAACCTGTATTGATCGGTGAATTGCCTTCAGGATTATTATAATTTTTGTACCTGCCGGTAATACCAAGCCCTGGTTGCTGATCCAGATCATCACCACGGTAATAATGGTAATTATCAGTTGATGGATCAAGCAAGGCTTGCCTGTAGGCGATGGAGCCTGTTCCAAAAGTTGATGCCAGCCTGTTCAGGTAAGCTGTACGCTTTAATACTTCAGCAGTATCATCCAGGCCATCCAAACCAACATCCTGGAATTTTCTGTCATCCGGATCGTTGCTGAATGCATTGGTAACCTGTACAGGATTTGATGGAACTCTTCCCCAGCTTGAATTGGTAACCGGCGAAGGTGCATTAGGTGTAGGTAACCCGTTTTCATAAAAACGCTTACCATCCTTTAAAATATCTTCAGAAATATTGCCCAGGTTAAAATATAGTTTACCGCCTGATGAATTAGCCGCATTTGGGTATCTGCTGTCATAATTTATAAAAGGATCCTGCATCCAGAATTCGATAAACTCTATATTGGCTGTTTCAAAATCGGTTTGGTCGATACCCCGCATTAATCCACCCCAACGGTTTTTTGGGTTTTTTAATGTTCCGTTTGCATTCACGCTGGCTCCGGCATCGTCGTAATTATAAGGGCCCCGTTGTGTTGGGAAGTAAGAAAGGTCAAATGTGGTTAGCAGGCTTTCTCCAAAACCGGTTGTTCTCTGCGGAAAAATTTCACGCTGGTAAACCTGTCTTACCCTGGGATCACTGAGTTCAACACGATCATTTGAGTAAGGGTTATTGGGGCCTTTAAATTGTTGCAGGGTAGGCTCAATCTGGTACCAGGCAATTTTAGCCCTGTTTCTGCCGTAAATAATATTATCACTTGAGTCAGCTTCCGGAAAAAGCAGGTTTCCGTTCAGGTCTGTTGCTTTTACAGGTGTTGATGCAAGTCCCCAACTGATTGCCGGAAAGCGTAAATCGTAACCGGACTGTGTACCATCAAAATCATCTATATTAATGATGCCTTTTGAACCTTTGCCTATTTGTGGTGCATGACCGGGTTTTAAATAAGCACCTTCTGCAAATACATTGATGCTTGACGGTGCAGTTGTTTTATAAAAAGGTAGTTTATCTAAAAGTTTGGTAAGCCTTGGAACATCTTTGCGGTAATTCACATCCAGGCCGTACATAGCATTACGGATGGGCTCATTGGTGCCGCCCGAATTGCTGTTATCGTAGCTTACTTTACTAAAAAAGGGCCTTTCGCTTAACCTAACTATAGTACCACCTATCGACAATTGTTCCTTCAGTGTATTTTTAGCCATATAGTCCCATCTAAGTCCCATATAACTTCTTTGCTGCAGGCCAAATGATGCATTGTTTTCGTAATTAACCTGTACCGGAATACCTGAATTTATAACTGCCGAATTGGTTATCTTAATGGTACCCAGATCATAGTTGATATCATAATCAATTCCTTCAATCAATACCCTGCCGCCGGCAGATACGGTTACAGAGCCCCTGGGAATATTGTACCCGATACTAATATCGGATGAACCCGAAATTTTTGCAGACCCTTTTAATACAAACCGGTTAAGATTGGGAAACTGCTGTGCCACTGCCTTAATGGAATCGTAGAGTGCATAATACAAACTGTCTTTAATATTGGGTACCACCGTGGTATCTGTGTATATTCCTACGGCAAGATCCCGCCCAAAGGGTTCCAGTACCGGGAACATAACCCGGCTGTATTGGGAATAAACTGTAAATCCTTCAACATAATCAAATACACCATCCGGTTGCGGATCCAATTGGTTATTCAGCCTGTCGAGGTTTATAAGCGATATGATTGGCGTACCCTGGTTTTTATTTCCGAAAGGAACGTAACGTTTCCAACCCAAACCAGGCTCCTGGTATAATACATCCAGTTTAAAATCGGTTGGTGTTAAAGTGCCATAACCAATAGCGTACACATTTTTTAACATCAAATCCCAAATGGGTAAGGTTGGCCGTTGCGATGTTGCTTTTAATAATTTTAAGAATAATACCCGCTGGGTAGCCTGGGTACTGTCGGGTGGCAAATCCTGCGAAAATTCACCTACCTGAAATATTTTACCATTGAAGGAATATTGATAGGCAACAGCAAGTACTTCATCTGTTTGCAATGGCTGGCTTAAAGAAATAAAACCTACCTGCCGGTTAAATATATATTGCGATGAGTCAAGTTTACGGGCAAATGTTTTTTCAAAATCCTGAACGGGCTGTAAACTAAGTGAGTTTGTCAGGTAATCAAACACCAACGACGGATTTCTGCTGCGTGCTGCGTTAGAAATAATTGTGGAGTATAAAGTATTGCTTCCATTGGAAGGAATAGTTGACGGTGAACTACCTGACTCACCCAGGTTTGTTAAACCCACAACGTCCCTGGTTTCGGTGGTGGTTCCATTGCGGTTGGTAACCCAAACCTCCAGCCTTAAAATTTGAACGGGTGCTGTAATAGCCGGTAATTTGCTCATTACCTTATTATAATTCTGTTTAAAATACTGTGCCAGTAAAAAGTGGCGGTTCTCTTCATATTCATCTGCCTTTATCTCAAATAATTGCGATGCACTGCCACCGGCCAGGTTTGCCGACTGGCGTTGCGATTTTTGATTGGCAACAACACCAGTAACAAACAGTTTTCCAAACTGCGCCGTGGCTTTAACACCAAATAATTGCTGGGCACCGGGTATTAATGTACTGCGTGATGGAAAGGAAACATTACCCAGTTCAAAACGTTTAATAATCTCATCATCAAGGCCGGTATAATCTAATTTCAATTGGTTATCCTGGCCAAAGTTGGCTAAAGTATTATAGTTGATAGGGAATTTTAATTTACCGCCAATATCGGCATTTACATTTACCTGGGCATTCATGTCAAAGTCAAAACTACCATTCTTCCTGGCTCTCTCCGGTAAAGTCGGATTCTTGATATTCTGCCCCTGGTAACCCGCAGTAATATCCACATTGCCCTGAGGGGTTATATTTATTTTACCGTTACCAAACAGCCGGTTAAATAAATTATCGTACAACGATAATTTGGGTTTTACCCTGCCCCGGTTCAGTACGCTCATTAAATTGGAGCGTTGCTGAAAATATTTTGTTTCGGCCTGCCTGCCCTTTATCTGCCAGTATTCATCAAAACTGTATGATGTTGTGGTACGGTAATATTTAGTACCTATTTTTTCGTAAACAATGTAGCGGCGTGTTTTGGGGTCGTACACAACCGAATCCTTAATATTTGAAGGATTTTTTAGGTCAAGGGTCCTGCCATTGTTACTGGAAAAGAAGTCGCCCCGGCGATCCCTGATCGGGTACTTTAAACTGTCGCCGTAATTGGGCACTACAGTGTCTCCCTTGTTAATTTTGTTTTCGTAATGATATGGGGTGGCCTTAACAGTATATGTTTGTAATACAAACAGGGTTACCGCCAATACAGCACCGCCAATCAGTCTTGATCTTTGTTTTCTAATAAGCAACATCCGGTAAATCGATTAACGTAGCGTTTTTTTCAAATGGCTTTTAGGGCTTTTTTAATTAAGTCTTCTAATCCTGATACGGGTGGTTCGGCACGGATAATTTTTTGGATAGCATTTTCTGCCTGAGTTCTGGAGATTCCAAGAGCAGTTAAAGCATTTAACGCATCTGTTTCCATACTATTGCCCAGGTGTGCAGAAACATTTACGTCCAACGAATTTTTGCCCAATTTATCTTTTAATTCCAAAACTAATCTTTCGGCTGTCTTTTTTCCTATTCCTTTGACACTCTCCAGCAGCTTTATGTTGCTTTGCACAATGGCCAAACTCACTTCTTCGGGTTTTAAGGCCGAAAGCATCATCCTGGCAGTAGCTGCGCCAACTCCTGACACGCCGGTCAAAAGAACAAACATATCCTTTTCCTGCTTATCAAAAAAACCAAACAGTACATGTGCATCTTCCTTAACCTGCAGATGGGTAAATAATTTACCGGCTTCCAGGTTTTGTATATGCGAAAATGTATTCAGGCTGATATTTACTTCATACCCAACACCATTAACATCTACATAAACCTGAGCCGGGCTTTTATAAGTAAACTTTCCTTGCAAATATGCATACATAGCTAACATAAAGTCAGTAGCGAAAATAAGGGTTTTTTTTGAGCAACAACCGTTAAATAACAACTAAGCTTTTTTCTGTATTTTTACCAATAGTATCATTTTTAAAAATATTCAGTTAAAAAAGGATTTTCATGCAAAAAATACATGCAGGCATTACAGCGGTTGGCGGTTATGTACCCGAATACAGGCTTACCAATGCAGAGCTGGAAAAAATGGTAGATACCAACGATGAATGGATACGCACCCGGACTGGAATTTCGGAACGCCGGATTTTAAAAGAAGAAGGCCAAGGCAGTAGCGACCTTGCTGTGCCTGCTGTTTTGGAGCTTTGTAAAAAAAGAGGCATCAGCCCCACAGAAATAGAGTGTATGATATGTGCTACGGTTACTCCGGATATGGTTTTTCCTGCAACAGCCAATATTATTTGCGATAAGGTTGGCGCAACCAACTCCTTTAGTTTTGATATTATGGCGGCCTGCTCGGGCTTTTTATATGCAGTAACAACGGCTACCGCATTTATTGAAAGTGGCAGGTATAAAAATGTGGTGGTTGTTGGGGTAGATAAAATGAGTAGTATTATTGATTACAGCGACCGCACTACCTGTATTATTTTTGGCGATGGCGCCGGTGCCATTTTGTTAGAAGCAGTTGAAGAGGGTCTGGGTGTTAAAGACAGCATTTTAAAAAGTGATGGCAGCGGCAGTAAATACCTGCACATGAAAGCCGGCGGATCGGTAAAACCCAGCACTGTTGAAACAGTCTTGGCCAAAGAACATTTTGTGTACCAGGAAGGGCAGTCGGTATTTAAGTTTGCCGTAAAAGGTATGGCCGACGTGAGTTTTGAACTGATGGAGCGTAATAATTTAACCGCCGATGATATTGCCTGGCTGGTACCGCACCAGGCCAATCTACGTATTATCGATGCTACAGCCAGCCGCATGGGACTGCCCAAGGAAAAAGTAATGATCAATATTCAGAAATTCGGTAACACCACAGCCGCTACATTGCCCCTTTGCTTATGGGAGTGGGAAAATCAACTAAAAAAAGGCGACAATATAATACTGGCAGCGTTTGGCGGCGGATTTACCTGGGGGGCTACCTGGGTGAAGTGGGCGTATAACAGTTAAAGAAAAAATTGTAGCTTTAATTTATGGAAACATTAATTGTACATCCCGAAACTCCGGAAAAAGCAGCCGCTTTAAAAGCTGTTATGAAAGCATTGAATGTAGCTTACGAAGAAGATATTGACACAACTGAGTATCTGCTTAGTACAAAAGCTAACAAAGAGGCTTTAGAGCAAAGTATAGAACAGGCGCAAAAAGGCGAAACAAAAACCATAACCCCTGATGATGTATGGAAATAATTTTTTCAGAAAGGGCAATTGAGGAATTAGCGCATTGGAAGAAAACAGGTGAAGTCACTATCTTAAAAAAAATCAGGCAACTTTTAGAATCTATTAACCTTACCCGTTTTGAAGGAATAGGAAAACCTGAAGCATTAAAACACAATTTATCCGGATTTTAGTCGAGAAGAATTACACAGGAACACAGGCTGGTATATCGCATTGATGACGATAAAATTATAGTGGTTCAATTAAGGTTTCACTATTAATTAAAATGAATTCCAAAGAAAGTTAGTCTTCCGTCTTCTTCTAGTTTCCCAGTCCTAATTTAAGATTTTCAGTCTCCACGGAAGGCTTTTGTAGAGCTGTGGGACACGCCGCTTTATGGTGAGCTGCTCAAATCCACATCATCTAACTCTATTAAATTTATAACCGGATATATTCTCTGATTCTGGTAAGCCATGAAAAAATGGTCTGCCCTTCTTTATAAAATATTGTAATTTTAGGCTTGATAAAATAATTTCGATTAAAATAACATCATGAAAAAAATTGTACTCCTCATTTTTATTGCTTTATTTGTAACAAAGGCCGACAGCTATGCCCAATTCTCAAAATACATCATCCGTTTAAAAGATAAAGGCACTAATCCTTTTTCAATCGCTAATCCATCGGCTTATTTAACGGCAAGGTCCATTCTGCGCAGAACAAGGTATGGTATTGCCATAGATTCTACAGATCTGCCCATTACGCCAAGGTATATAGATAGTATTCGTATGGCTGGTGCAGTAACCATTCTTAATAGTTCCAAATGGCTTAACCAGGTTGCCATACAAACCACCGATGCGGCGGCTTTGGCTAAAATTGCCGGCTTTCCTTTTGTATTAAGTACTGGGCCAATTGCAGCAAGAAATTCGCAAAGTATTACACCGGTAAATAAAAAATTAGACGCCGAATTTACACAGGCACCGGATCCTACAACATCTAATACCATTGCAGCCGATTACTACAGTTATGGCGCAAGTTATGGACAGGTGCATTTGCACAACGGCGAGTTTTTACACAACCGTGGTTTTCGTGGACAGGGTATGCACATGGCAGTTTTAGATGCCGGTTTTTTCAACTATTTAACACTGCCAACATTTGACAGTGTGAGAAACAGTGGACAAATTTTAGGCACCTGGGATTTTGTTGCCGGTAATGCCAGTGTAAATGAAGATAATAGCCATGGTACCAGCTGCCTTAGTACCATTGCTGCAAATATGCCCGGAACATTTATGGGCACAGCGCCCAAAACATCTTTTTATTTATACCGTACCGAAGATGTAGCATCTGAATACCCGATTGAAGAGCAGAACTGGGTGGCTGGTATAGAAAGAGCCGATAGCCTGGGTATTGATATTTCTTCTACTTCCTTAGGTTATTTTACTTTTGATAACCCGGTATTCAATTACACTTATGCCAACATGGATGGCAACACAACCATTAGTGCAAAAGGTGCCGATCTTGCTGCAAAAAAAGGAATACTCTGTGTTATGGCGGCAGGTAATGAAGGCAATGGTTCCTGGCACTATATCATTACTCCTTCTGATGCCGATAGTGTAATGGCAGTGGGGGCAGTAACCACGAGTGGAGTAGTAGGTAGTTTTAGCAGTTACGGCCCGAGTAGTGATGGACAAATTAAACCTTCTGTTGCAGCAGTAGGTGTTAGTGCTACAATTGCCAATCCAAATACCGGCCAGCCGGGTTTTGGAAGCGGAACATCCTACGCATGCCCTAATATGGCCGGGCTTACAACCTGTTTGTGGCAGGCTTTTCCCGAGATAAATAATATGGGTATCATTGACGTAATGCAGCAATCTGCAACACGTGCAACCAATCCTAATGACAGGGTGGGTTATGGAATACCCGATATGAAAAAGGCTTTTGTAAAACTTATTAAGCAATTATATACGCAACAATCTGCAGTGGCAAATTGTGCAGTTACTTTACAATGGACCGCTAAAACAGATTCTGCAATCAGCATTGTGGTAGAAAGAAAATTACCCGCTGCAACTTATTCAATCATCAGCACACAAACTTCAACCGGTGCATTTCAGTCAAGAAATTTTACTTACACAGATGATTTGCGGAATTTTCCAACAACCGGAATCTGGTATCGTTTTAAAATGAATATTGCTGCCGATACCAGTTTCTACCTTGATTCTATACTCGTTAATTTTACGCCAAAGCCAAATTTGGGTGCTGATAAAACAGCCAGTGTTTGCATTGGTAACACTGTTAATCTTACCACACAATTTACAACAGCCGGTTTAACTACCAACTGGACATTTGGTGGTAACCCGGTGGCAAACCCTGCTGCAGTTTCAATTGCAGGAGCATACCAGTTAATTGCAGCTAATAACAGCGGCTGTGCAGATACTGCCATTGTAAATGTTACCATCAATGCAAAACCTGCTTTAGGTGCCGACCAGGCCATAACAAAATGCACAGACAGTACTAAAAATTTGACTACTTTATTTGCAACCGCAGGGTTAACAACTAACTGGACACTGGGAGGTAATGCAGTTACAAACCCGGCATCAGTAAGTGCTGCGGGCATTTACCAACTGATTGCAACAAATAGTTTTGCCTGTGCCGATACTGCTTTGGTAACCATAACCAATAACCAGCAATTGTGTCCGGTAATTCCTCCGCCACCGTTGCCATTGGCTGAACAAATTACCATTAGCCCTAATCCTGTAAAAGATAATCTTTCTGTTTTGGTGGTGAGATCTGCTGCGGTTAAAGTGGGAATCACTATTCATAATTCAGTCGGCCAGGTAGTGTATAGTTCAACCAATCAGCAGGTTGCCGGTCCAAATACCTACAGCATTCCCATGAAAAAAATGAGCGGCGGTATTTATTTTGTTACCGTAAGACTGAATGACAAAAAAGAAAAAGTGAAGAAAATAATGCGCCAGTAATTTTTATGGCTTTTTAAAAACAGCAACAAACATCGAGTCTGCTTTTTTATCATAACCTTTTAATAATTCCATCTGCAGCAATTGCAGGTGGAATTTTTCTTTGATGAAGTTTACTATGTCTTCATTTTCATTTTTAAAAACAGAGCAGGTAATGTAGATGAACGTGCCGCCCTGCTGTACATGCGGAATAACGTTACTTACAATTTGCTGCTGCATGGCCACATACACATCAATTGTTTTACGTTTTAAATAATATAGTTGTTCTGGTGTACGGCTCCAGGTGCCGCTACCAGTGCAGGGTGCATCGCAGATGATCAATTGGCAATTTGCAATGGGCAATGCACAATCTGCCAATGTCAAATCTGCAATAAATGATTTATAGTTTTTAATGCCTGCAGTTTCAAATCTTGTTTTAAGATTAGATAAAATACTTTCCCTGATATCTGAAACAGTCAATTCAATTTCTCCATTTAAAATATCGTATGCTAA